>VBII01000184.1 GCA_005887735.1 Chloroflexota bacterium | reverse complement strand
AGATCGAGGTGTGGGAGCGAAACGCCTCTGATGACACATTTGGATTCGGGGTCGTTTTTTCAGACGAGACCCTGGGAGGCATCGAGCATGCCGACGCCGCATTCTACGAACGGCTTTCGAAGGACTTTGCGGTCTGGGACGACATCGACGTCCATTTCCACGGACAGGTGCTCACCTCTGGCGGGCACGGCTTTGCGGCCATCAGCCGGCAGCGACTGCTGGCGATCCTGCGTGAGCGGTGCGAGGAGTCCGGTGTAACCATCCACTACCGCAAGCCCGCACCTCCACTCGACCACCTGCGCAGCACGTACGACCTGGTCGTCGCCGCGGATGGGGTCAACAGCCTGACGCGGAACGCCCGGGCCGACGCGTTTCGGCCGCAGCTCGATGTACGGCGCGCACGCTATATGTGGCTGGGCACTCCACTCGTGTTCGAGGCGTTCAAGTTCTTCATCGCCGAGACCGACATCGGAACCGTGCAGGCCCATGCCTATCCCTACAGCGACTCGATGAGCACCTTCATCGTGGAGCTCGAGGAAGGAAGCTGGATGCGCAGCGGCCAGGTCGACTCTTCGGAGCGCTCGTGGAAACCAGGCGAGAGCGACGAGCGGGGGATCGCGTTCTGCGCCGAGGTTTTCGCGGAGGCGCTGCGGGGAGAGCCGCTGCTCGCCAACAACAGCCGCTGGATTCGGTTCGCCACGGTGCGAACGCGATCCTGGCGAGACGGAAATCTGATCCTCATCGGAGACGCCGCGCACACCGCCCACTTCTCGATCGGTTCCGGCACCAAGCTGGCGATGGAGGATGCCCTTGCGCTGGCTGCATGCCTGCACGAAAACCCGACCGTTGAGACTGCCCTCCTCGCCTACGAAGCCGAGCGCCGGCCCGTGGTCGAGAGCGCGCAGCGGGCTGCGCAGGCAAGCCTGGAGTGGTTCGAGAACATCTCGCAGTACACGCGACAGGAACCGCTGCAGTTCGCATTCAACCTGCTCACCCGAAGCCGGCGCGTCACGTACTGGAACCTCAAGGCCCGCGACCCCGAGTTTGTGGCCGAGGTGGACCGCTGGTTCAACAACGGCCGCCCGGCGGCGCCGCCGATGTTCGTTCCGTTCCATCTTCGCGACCTCGAGCTGGCCAACCGCGTGATCGTCTCGCCCATGGACATGTACGTCGCCGAGGATGGTTTGATCGGCGATTTCCACCTCGTGCATCTCGGCAGCAAGGCCCTGGGCGGCGCCGCGCTGGTGATGACCGAGATGGTCTGCGTGTCGCCCGAAGGCCGCATCACACCCGGGTGCGCCGGCATGTACAGGCCGGAGCACGAGGCCGCGTTCACCCGGCTGGTTGATTTCGTGCATGGGCACACGCGTGCGAAGATCGGGATCCAGCTCGGCCATTCCGGCCGCAAAGGGTCGACCAGGCTCATGTGGGAAGGCATGGACGAGCCGCTGGAATCCGGCAACTGGGACCTGATCGCCCCCTCGCCTCTCCCCTATCTGCCCGTCAGCCAGACGCCGCGCGAGATGACACGGGCGGACATGAACATCGTCAAGGATCAGTTCGTCGCCGCAACCCGCATGGCCATACGGGCGGGCTTCGACCTCCTCGAGCTGCACTGCGCGCACGGCTATCTTCTCGCCAGCTTCATCTCGCCTCTCACCAACGTGCGTGGTGACGAATACGGCGACAGCCTCGAGAACCGGCTGCGGTTCCCGCTTGAAGTGTTCGATGCGATGCGCGCCGAGTGGCCCGCCGGCAAACCGATGACCGTTCGCGTGTCGGCGGTCGACTGGTACGAGGGTGGGCTGGGCGCCGAGGATTCAATCGAAGTTGCGCGCGCCTTCGCCGCCCACGGAGTCGATGCCCTTGACGTGTCGACGGGTCAGACGGTGGCGGAGGAGCAGCCGAGCTTCGGCCGCAGCTATCAGACCCCGTTCGCGGACCGGATCCGAAACGTGGCGGGCATAGCCACCATCGCGGTCGGCGCGATCAGCGGCTACGACGACGTCAACAGCATCATCCTGGCCGGCCGCGCCGACCTCTGCGCGCTGGGCCGGGCACACCTGTACGACCCCGCATGGACGCTGCATGCCGCGGCCGACCAGGACGTCGCCGTCGAGTGGCCGGTGCAGTTTCAGCGCGGCAGCCGCAAGCCGCCCTCGGGCCGCACGGATGGGCCGCGCCCTCGCCTGGAGCTGATTCGCGGCGAAGCCATCCGCGGTCGGCATCGGCGCTGGCGGCCAGGGTTCGACCGGTAGCGCTACCCTTTCCGGTCAGGGCACCTTCCGAACGGATTCAGGAGGCTGGGAAGCCGTGACCAAGAAGATTCTCCTCGACGAGAACGACATCCCCGAGCGCTGGTACAACATCCTCCCGGACATGCCGGCTCCGCCGGCGCCTTACCTGAACCCGCAGACGCTGCAGCCGATGGGGCCGGCCGACCTGGCGCCGATCTTCCCGCAGGCGATCATCGCCCAGGAGGTCTCCGCCGAGCCGTGGATCGAGATCCCGGACCAGGTTCGCGAGCTGTACCGCATCTGGCGGCCGAGCCCGGTCTATCGCGCCGATCGCCTCGAGAAGGCACTCGACACCCCGGCGCACATCTACTACAAGTACGAGGGCGTCTCGCCGGCGGGTTCGCACAAGCCGAACACCGCGGTACCGCAGGCCTACTACAACGCGAAGGAAGGCGTGAAGCGGTTGACCACGGAAACCGGGGCCGGCCAGTGGGGCTCCGCGCTGGCGTTTGCCGGTGCCCTTTTCGGCCTCGAGGTGACCGTTTACATGGTCAAGGTCTCGTACGAGCAGAAGCCCTATCGCCGGGCGATGATGGAAACCTGGGGCGCGACGGTGTACGCCTCGCCGACCAACCTGACCAACGCCGGGCGCGGCATATTAAAGGACGACCCCGATTCGCCGGGCAGCCTCGGCATCGCGATCTCGGAGGCCGTCGAAGACGCCGCCACCCATGACGACGCCAAGTACTCGCTGGGGTCGGTGGTCAACCACGTCCTGCTCCACCAGACGGTGATGGGACAGGAAGCGAAGAAGCAGATGGAGATGGCGGGCGAGTACCCGGACGTGGTGATCGCTTGCGTTGGCGGAGGCTCCAACTTCGCCGGGTTGAGCTACCCGTTCATCGGCGACAAGCTGAAGGGGCGCCAGCCGCGCACCCGCTTCATCGCGGCGGAGCCGGCCGCGTGTCCGACGCTGACCCGCGGGGTCTACGCCTACGACTTCGGCGACGCAGTGGGCATGGGCCCGGTCGTGAAGATGTTCACGCTCGGCCACAGCTTCATTCCGGACCGGATCCACTCGGGCGGACTGCGCTACCACGGGGATGCGCCGTCGCTGTGCGCGCTGGTCGACCACAAGGTCGTCGAGGCGCGCGCCTACAAGCAGAACGAATGCTTTGCGGAAGCCGTGCGGTTTGCGCGCTCCGAAGGGTTCCTGCCTGCTCCGGAGTCCGCCCACGCGTTGCGTGCGGTGGCCGAGGAGGCAGCCGCCGCGCGAGAGGCGGGTGAGAAGCGGACCATCCTGTTCGGCCTGTCGGGGCACGGTCACTTCGACATGTCCGCGTATGACGCGTACTTTGCCGGCAAGCTCGAGGATGTCGAGCTTTCGCAGTCGCGCATCGACGCCGCCATCGAGGAATTGCCCCGGGTCCCGGCCATGTCCTGACCGCCGAGGGCACCGAGCCCTCGGTAACCTAACGCTCGTATGAAGCTTTTCGACGAGCTGGCCGAGTGGTGGCCGAACATCGCGGGGCCGGACGAGTATCGGGACGAGGCTGTTTTCTTCGGCCGGCTGCTGCGCAAATCGGTCACTCCACGACCGCGCACCTTGCTCGACCTCGGATCCGGGAGCGGGAACAACGCGTTTCACCTCAAGGGCGACTTCGACATGACCTGCGTCGACCTCTCGCCTCACATGCAGGCGGTCAGCCGAAAGGTGAACCCCGAATGCGCGCACGTCCAGGCCGACATTCGCACGCTGCGCCTGGGCAAAACGTTCGACGCCGTCTTCGTCCACGACGTGGTCGCGCACATGACCACAGCCCGCGACCTGTTGGCGGTGATGAAGACGGCCTATGTCCATTGCCGGCCGGGCGGAGCCGCTCTGTTCGTGCCCGACGGACCCGAAGGACACGACCGTCCAGGTCGATTTCGGATTCCTCCTCAAAGACTCACGCGGCCGCGTCCGCATGGTGCACGAGCGCCAGAAGCACGGCCTGTTCGCGCGCGCGGAATGGTTGGGGATGCTGCGGAAGGTCGGCTTCACCCCATCGGTCGTGAGCGACAAGACGATCAGGGACGTCTTCTTGGGCCGGCGCCGTCTTGATTCCGCACGGCTGACACCAGGGATGCGGAATTCGACGAGTGTTAGCGCACCGCTGACGCCAAACGTGCGAAAAGGAGCGCGCCGCTAGGCGGCGATTACGGTCAGGACGACGTTTCCAACCTTCTGCTGCGTCTCGACGTAGCGGGTCGCCTCGACCACCTCCTCGAGCGGGTGGCGACGGTCGATCACCGCATGGAACTTCCCGGCCTCGATGAGCGCCCGGAGCAGGACCAGGTCCTTCTTGGCGTACCGAGGGGGTAGCTGGAACCGGACTTTCTTTTCTTGAAACCGTCGGTCGGCACGTAGACTCCGTTCTCCTTCAGCGAGCCTTTTGACCGATCGAACGAGTGCTTGCCGACCGCATCGAATATGACGTCGTAGGTCTCGCCGTTCTGGGTGAAGTCCTCTTTCGTGTAGTCGATCACCCTGTCGGCGCCGAGCGATCTCACGAGCTCGAGACTCTTGGTGCTGCACACGGCCGTGACCTCGGCCTCGAAGTACCTGGCCAGCTGCACCCCCGCGGCGCCGATTGCGCCGGACGCGCCGTAGATGAGGATCCTCTGGCCCTTTTGAAGCTTCGCACTTCGCAAGCACCACAGCGCGTTAAACGCTCCATCGCTGACCGGGGCGGCCTCGTCGAAGGTGGCTGCGGCAGGCATGTGGGCGATCCGCGCGCTCTCACGCATGCACAGGAACTCCGCGTGGGCGCCGAAGGCGAGCCCGGTGTTGCCATAGACACGGTCGCCGACGGCGAACTCGCCAACCGCGGCGCCGACTGCCGCGACCTCGCCTGCGAACTCAGTGCCCAGGGTCCGTCGCCGCGGCCCGCGGACGCCCGAGACCAGGCGGCTGAGCGCCGACACGGCCGCGCCGTTGCTCCGGTTGGCCTCGCGCGTGTGGACGTCCAGCCGGTTGACCGTCGTAGCGTGGACCTTGACGAGCACCTCGTCCTCTTTGGGTACCGGCCGCTCGACGTCCTCGATTCGCAGGACGTCGGGAGGTCCGTACCGGTCGTAGACGACTGCTCTCATTCGTGTCATTCCGCGTGCAGGACCTCGACCACGTTGCTGCGAGCCGCCCAGCGCCCCGGGATCATGGCCGCGGCGATCGCCACCACCACTCCCGCCAGGGGTATCGCGGTCAGCTCCCAGGCCGCAAAGACCCCGTATGCGGCCGGTGGGGTGTCGTTACCGGCCGAGCCGCTGATCGCGTCGTTCAGCAGGTGGTGCAGGGTCAGGCCCAATGGCATGGCCGCCAGTCCCCCCACCAACGCAAGCAGCCCTGCCGACGCGCCCACCATTACGACCACCTGCCGCGGACTCATGCCCAACGACTTGAGCGTTGCCGTGTCGCGGATCCGCTCACGCGTGTTCAGGAGCAGAGTGTTGAACACCCCGCCGACGCCAATGAGCCCAAGCACCCCGGCGAGAATCAGCAGCACCAGGTCGATGATCTTGACCGGCGCGATGAGGGATGTATCACTTGCGCGCACGTCGAGAAGGTCCGGCTGTGCAGTTGCGACGCGACGCACGTAAGAGGAGACATCAGAACCGTGCGTAAGCGTGATGTCGTACAGGAAGGGTTCAACAGCCGGCGTCACTGACGCCATCGTTGAAATGTCCATGAAGAGCGAATGGCCGAGATTGTTGATGTCGTAGGTCTCGCCGACCAGGCGGAGCTGAAGGGGCTGCCCGTTAGCGGTGCCCGTGAAGCTGTCACCGATCTTGAGGTGCGCGTCCCGGATCAACGCCGCCGGGGCCACGACCTCACCGGGCGCCGAGTACCAGCGACCGGCAACAACCATGTAGCCCAACCGTGATGAGTCGCCGCGGAACAGGTGCGTGTTCACGGGGTCGCCGACACCCGGGACGATGACGTTCTGACCGCCAACTGCCACCACACGGGCCGTTTGCGGCTGGGCGTTCAGCAATCGCATCACCTCTGAGTCGGGGTATGCGCTGGTGCGGGTGACGATCACCTGGTAATTGCCCGCCCCGGTCTCGCTGTTGTTGATGAGCTCGAAGCTTCGCGGCAGCCCCACCGCGACAACGATCGTAGCCACGCCCAGCAGGACCGTGACCAGTGTCAGGATCGCTCGAAGCGGCCGGGCGAACGCATCGCCGATGCCCAGGACCACCGGCCGTGGAAGCCGCAGTCGTGCCGCACCCTGCCGGAGCAGGCGCCCGCCGGCGCCGCGAGGTGCGGACGCCTTCGTAATCGCGACTATTGGCTTGAGCTGCGCGGCGCGCAGGGCGGGCACGGTCGCGGCGACGGCCACGACCAGAAGTCCGCCGAAGAGGAAGAGGACGTCCAGCCCGATCGAGAACGTGGGCGTATATGCGAGCCCAAGAGCGTGTGAGCTGTTGGCCAGCAGCGGCTGGCTGGCGAGGGTCCCCGCAGTTACACCGACCAGGCACGCAGCAAGCGCCGGGATGACGATCTGCAGGGCGAAGACCTCGACCACCTGGTATGGCGTGAACCCGATTGCCCTCATGATCCCGATCTCGCGATAGGCCGAGATCACGATCCCGGTCACCAGTGTGGCGACGATCGCAATCGTCGCCGCGAGAGCAAAGACGCTGAACGCAACCAGCACGCCGGTGAGGATCTGGTTGGTGATGTTGAAGATGCTTCGAATCAGCAGGTAGTTCAGAGATCCCGCGACGCTTCCCGCCGGAAGACTCGTCTTCAGGCGATCGAGGGAGGATTGCAGCTGGGCGCTGGTCGGATCGGTTGGAAACCGATAGTCCATCAAGTAGAAGGACGAGTCGGGTGTGGAAAGAGCCGGCAGCGCAGCAGGCAACATCCAGGCACGCTGGCTGCTGAGATCCGCGCTCCCCTCATCGATATCGACGACCTCGCCGACAACCGTCAGCGACGGCGTTTGGGCGACGCTCGTGACTTTCAGACGGTCGCCCACCGAGATCCTGTTCAGCTCGGAGAAGGACCTTGTCAGCACGATCTCGTCGTTTGCCAGCGGCCAGCGACCGGATGTGATGCTGAGGACTTCGACGGCGCCGCCCGGGTTGTCGCGACCGACCGCGTCCACATAGAACTTTCGGTCGCCAAACCGGAACTGAATGTTGCTGGCAGGGTACGGACCGCCGGATGCCGAGGCGCCGATGAGTGCGGGCGTATTGCTCATTAGCTGCCGGTCTGTGGTCGCGTTGAACGCCACTTGCAGGTGCGCGCCCCTCTGTTTGTCGAAAGCGATCTGGTATGGGTCGCGCGTCTGCGACATGAGCGTCACAGCCGTCGTCCCAGCTGCCATGGCAAAAAGGACGGTCAGGAATATGACGGCGGCCTGGAGCCGCCGGCGACGCAGGTCCGCCAGGGTCTTGACGAGGACGGCCCTCATCGCAGCTTCTCCTCGCTGCGCATCCGGATGACCTCGGAGGGCGCCCGCTCCGGACTCGCGAGGCGTGCGTCGTCGACGATCTTTCCGTCCATCACGCTGATCACCCGCGCCGCGTGTCGTGTCGCCAGCTTGGCGTCGTGGGTGACCAACAGGATTGTCTGGCCCTCGCGGTGCAAATCGCCGAGGAGCTCCATCACCTGCTCGCCGGTGTGTGTGTCCAGCGCGCCGGTGGGCTCATCGGCGAGCAGGAGGGTCGGATTGTTGATGAGGGCGCGTGCGACCGCCACGCGCTGCTGCTGGCCCCCGCTGAGCCGTGCCGGATAGCGATCCGCGACGTCCGCGATGCCGAGCTTCTCCAGGAGCTCGCGTCCCCGGTCGGTCGATCCATCGCCTTTGAGCTGAGCCGGGATGAGGACGTTCTCGAGGGCGGTCAGGTTCGGGAGCAGGTAGAAGAACTGGAAGACGAAGCCGATGTGGTCGCGCCGGAACCTTGCCAGGCCCGTCTCACCCAGCTTTCCCAGGTCAGTCCCGCTGACGGACACGCTGCCCGAGGTCGGACGGTCCAGGCCGGCGACGAGGTTGAGCATCGTGGACTTGCCGCTGCCCGAAGGACCCATGATGGCTGTGAACTCGCCTTTCTCGACCGCCAGAGAGACCCCATTGAGAGCCCCGGTGATCCCGCCCTGGTAGACCTTGGTGACATCGGTGAGGCGAACCAGCTCCTTCATTCCGTTTTTGCCGCCTCCGCCCCGAAACGCTCTGAAGAGAGTTCGTCCATCCATTTGAGGTCTGCCTCCGTGTGAAGTAATGCGCCGCGGATGAGACGCGCCAGGTCGAGGCGGCCGTCGCGGCGTGCCCGTTCTTCCAGCCGGTTGAGGTCCCGCAGGCGCTGCAGGTACGCGCGCTTCTGGCGGGCGAGCATCGGCTGCAGGCCGCCGTTCGCGATGCGGGTCGCGAGAAGGAGTTTCACGTAGATGTCCTCGTGCAGCTGCTGAGGACCCGAGTCAGGCTCGGCGAGCCACTGCTCGAGCGCCTTATGGCCATCGGGCGAGAGCTCATAGGCCAGCTTCCCGCGGTCGCCTCTGGCGCCAACGGGCCGCACCAGGCCGTCGCGCTCGAGGCGCTGGAGGGTGGTGTAGATCTGGCCGATATTTACTTCCCAGGTCCCGCCCAGCATGGCTTCAAAGCGGTTTTTCACCTCGTAGCCGTGGAGCGGCTCCCCTTTCAGGAGCCCCAACACGCCGTACTTAAGCGACAATCTCTCGACTAACCATACTCAGTATGTATGCCGAGTATGTATGAGCCCCGCGCGAAAGTCAAGGCCAGATTTGAAAGTCGTAAAGCCTGCCCCGGTCGAGCGGCCGGCGAGCGCTAGTGGGCTACGTCCGCCCCCCAACGAGGCCGCCGGGCAGGGTCAAACGTCGGCTCCACAGTTGCAGAGCTCAAGACCGGGAAGATGTGCCCAGCCGGTGACCTCGAGGACCGTCTCGAGCTGGGGCGGCAGGCCGTGAACCAGGAGACGCCGGTTCGGCGCCAGCTCCAGCGCAAGACTGACCAGGGCCCTGATGCCACTGACGTCGCAGAAGGTGACCCGGCTCAGGTCCAGGTGCGGATCAGTGCCGTCCTCGAGCCCGTCGAGCAGGGAGTCCGCGACCGATGCAATGTTGGAGATGTCGATCTCCCCGGCGACCATCAGCCCTCGGGGCCTGGTCGTCCGCGTGACCACCAGGTGGTGGTCCGAATAAACTACCCGCCCTTCCTTCTCGCGAGGCCCCTCGATGGCTTCACCTATCTGGGGGACCCTGACAGCCGAGTCTCGATGCACCCCGACCGCCCTCTATGGTCAGGCATTGGCGTGAAGCAAGGTGGTGCCCCCGGTTCAATGCCTCCCCGTAGCTCCCTCGCACGATTCCTACTCAACAGCAGGCTCCAGGGCCCCCCGACCCATATAGAAACCATACAACTTAAACGAGAGCCACGCAATAGCTACGCACTACTGCTGCGGCAATCGAAGATTCCTTCTCGGAAGCGAACTCCATAAACTGAAGCGATAGGGTCCGATTGACCGAGGAACAAGATCCCGCGGTGTACAGCATCGGCGCGGTGGCGCGGATGCTGGACATCCCCGCGTCGACGCTCCGGGCCTGGGAGGAGCGCTACTCCATGATCAGGCCGGTCCGAAGTGAGGGATCCCAGCGGCTGTACTCGCGTCGCCAGGTCGAAAAGCTGAGATTCGTGAAAGCCCAGATCGAGTCGGGCGCCAGCGCGGCGGATGCGCACAGACTGCTGGCCGAGGAAGCCCGCGCCGGCGGTGTCCCGGCCGTGCTGGAAGGACCGCCCGGCGACCGCCGGCCGCTGGTCCTGATCGCGGAAAAGGACACCTACGCATCGGACCTGGCGGAGTACTTCCTACGCACCGACGGCTACCAGGTCGCGATCGCGGTGGACGCCACCCAGGCGAAGTTCCAGTTCGACGAGCGATCGCCAGACGTCGTGATCATCGACCTGCTGATCTCAGGCGGGGCAGGCTTCCGGTTGGTATCGGAGTTTGCGCAGAAGGGCACCTCGCAGATCCTCGCCGTCGCCGCCATTGACGCCGCGGAAGAAGCGCTCCGGGTGGGCGCGGCGGCGTTCATGCGCAAGCCACTCGAATCCCTGCAGCTCGTCTCCACCGTCAGGGACCTGCTCGGGACGAGCGCCATCGTGCGCTCCAAGCGCAACCAGACCGCCGAATTGTGAACGATCGCCTTTCCAGCGGTAACAGCCGCCTCGACGAGATCTTGAACGGCGGCCTGCTGAAAAACGCGATCAACCTCATCGTCGGAGTGCCGGGCAGCGGCAAGACGATCCTCAGCCAGCAGTTCACTTTTGCCAACGCCACCAGGGAGCACCCTGCCCTCTATCTTTCAACGCTCTCGGAGCCGCTCGACAAGATCCTCAGGTATGGGCAAGGTTTCAAATTCTTTGATGCGACCGCCATCCGCGACGGCCGCGTCATCTACGAAGACATCGGACCAGTCCTGGGCGAGGACGGACTCGACGACGTCCTCACGGTCATCGACGGCTACCTCAAGCAGGTTCGCCCGGGAATCGTCGTCGTCGACAGCTTCAGGGTCTTTCAGGCATTTGCGACCGACGTGACCCACTTCAGAAGGTTTCTCTATGACCTGACACGCCGCGTGACAGCCAGCGCCACGACGTCGGTCTGGAATGCGCCGTACACCCGGACCCAGGCGTTGGAAGCTGCCGAGTTCGCGGTGGCCGACGGCATCATCTCGCTTGACATCAAGCAGATCGGGGAACGCGAGATGAGGGTTCTGCAGGTGCTAAAGCTTCGCGGGAGCAGCTACAAGACGGGAGAGCACGCTTATCGAATCTCCGAAGACGGATTCCGCGTCTCCCCGAGGCTGGCGGACAGCCTCGACGATTCCCCCTACCAATTGAGTGACGTCCACACCGCCACCGGGATCGCGGCGTTTGACGAGCTGCTCGGCAATGGCGGCTACTGGGCCGGCGCCACGACCTTGATCGCGGGGCCGTCGGGGATCGGGAAGACATTGATGGGTCTCCATTTCATTTTCCAGGGTGCGCGCTCGAATGAGCCGGGCATCATCGCCACGTTTCAGGAAAACCAAACGCAGCTGGAGCGGGTCGCTCACAGCTTTGGTTGGTCGCTCGAAGATCCGAAGGTCCATGTCCTGCATCGCAGCGTCGTCGCCATGAACATCGACGAGTGGGTGTATGAGCTGCTGGACCTGGCGGATCAGACTGGGGCCAAGCGCATCGTGGTCGACAGCCTCGTCGACCTCCAGTCGGCTGCGGCCGACCCCGTGCGATTCAAGGAGTGGATGTTCTCACTCGCCCAGCGCTGCACCCGAGCGGGGATCGGGCTGATGATGATCATGGAAGTGACCGAACTCTTTCAGCTTCGACAGATTTCGGAAGAGGGCATCTCGCACCTCGCGGACAATGTCGTTCTTCTCCAGTACGTGCAGGAGGGTCCGGAGCTGGTCCGGGCCTTGACCATCCTCAAGACGCGCGCGATGCGCCACCGTCCTGTCGTTCACCGATACGAGATCACCGACAAGGGCTTCGAGCTGGGGGATGCCCTGGGCCTTTCGCGCTGAGCGCCCCCGGTTCATTTCGCACGTCTGACGCCTGGCGTGCGTTTCGTTGTCGGCGGTGGCGCGTGTCTGACGCCAGACGTGCGGAATTCCGACCCGGTCCAGTCGGTGCCTACGTTCTCGCTACTCCCTTGAAGAACGTGTAGCAGAAGACGCCGTCAGCCTCGGTCGTTCGGTAGAGATCTCGGACGCCAGCATCGAAGGTGTCGGCTTTGAGCAGACCCGCCTCGATCGCAGGCTCGCGGATGCCTTCGACCATCGCGGTGAACGTCTTCCTGGTGAAGCCGTCGACCAGGCCCGGACGGCTCGCATCCACGTACACGATCCGAGGCGAGACGCGGACCGCATCGTAGCCCGCTTCGACGAGCAGCGGATAGAGCTGTCGCCCGATCAAGGCGTTGCCTCCCGCGCGCCGCTGCAGCTCGACCAGGCAGTCGATCGCGGCCTGGGCGTCGGGGCTGGCCGGGTGGAAATAGGTCGAGCCGTGGTCACCTTCGATGACCGTGATGGTGCCGCCGGGCTTGAGCACGCCCTTGAGAATCGCCAAAGCGTCGGCCGGCCGCGAGAGGTGCTCCAGGACAAAACAGACGAAAACGTGATCGAACGACCCGGCGTCGAAGGGCATTGCGAAGATGTCGGCTTGCCGGAACTCCACGTTGGTGACGCCGGCCTGGTCGCTCCTTCGCGAGGCCTCGGCGATGGAGTCGGCTGCGAGATCAATCGAGGTGAATCGCGCCTCAGGGCTGCGCTGGGCCAGCGTCACCGTCTGCGCGCCGACGCCACACCCGACCTCGAGCACAGTGCTCCCGCCAGGGTATGAGGTGTCGGAGTGCAGCAGCTCGACCAGCGTGCCGGCCTGGTCCTGCAGGCGCTCGTTCTCCCGCGCCGCATAGCCGTGGACATAGGCTTCGCTCATAGGGGCCGCGACGCCAATTTAGCTAGTCCGAGGTCTGGTCGGGCTCCTCGCTGCCGGGGTCGGAGTCGCGAAGCAACGACACCAGCTGTTCCACGTCCGGGGTACCGAGTCCCGTCATCGGGTCCCACGAAGCTCCGGCCGAGAAGCCGGTGAACCCTTGGAAGGTGTTATCGCCGGCGGTGATGTCGTGCATCACATCCGCGTACGCGCTGGTCTTGGCGATCGCGTAGAGGCGGGGGTTGAGCGAGCCCAAGCGGTGGCCCGCTGCCTGGCCCGCGAGAGCGGCGATCCCGGCCCATTCGGCGGTCGCGGCGCTGGTCCCGACCGAACGGCCGAACCGTCCCGACGCGCGCGCGATCACCGCGCCGAACGCGGAAGAACCCAGTGCGACGTCGGGCAGACCGCGTCCGTGGTGGCTGTCCACCATGGGGACCTGGTAGATGGGACGGTGGTAGCGGTCGCTGAAGCCGCCGCCGCTCGCCCCGGACACATCGCCCCATCCGGTTTCGGACTGCCACGCGCCGGTGACTCGATCAGCGACCAGATGGGTCCCGCCAACTGCCGTGACCAGCGGGTCTGAGGCCGGGAATGAGACGCCCGCGACGAGGCTTCCGTCACACGTGTGCTGAGCGGCACCGGTGTCACCGGATGCGGCAATCAGCGTGATTCCCTGCTGCTGCGCTCGTTTGAACGCCGCGTGTTGATGGGCGAAGAATTGCGCGTCCTGGCACGACTCGGCCTCGCCGAAGCTCTGCGAGATGATGTCGCCGAGATTGTTGTCGATGGCGTATTCCGTGGCGTGCAGGATGTCGGCGTCGGCCTCGGACTTGGCGAGGACCAGCTGGAGCTGGGCCCCGGGCGCGATCGCATGCGCCCACTCGACGTCGATCGACGCCTCGATCGCCCAGGCGCGCTGTACCGAATTGCCGGGGTCGAAGGTGGGCACGCCGTCGGGAGTTCTGAGCTGGAGATCCGCCGCCGGCAGGCCCCAGGTCTGATCGAACGCGGCGAGGTCGGACTGGACCGTCGGGGCCTGGAAGGCCCCGATGATGACGATGGTCTGCCCGGCTCCGGTGATCCCGGCGTCGAGGAGGGGCTGGACGTGATAGGCAGCACGGACCTGGTCGGGTCCGTAGCACGGGACGGAGAAGTTCGCGGCCTGGCAGCCGAACTTGATCTGCCCGTCCGGGAAGGCCTCACCGACGTCATCGACCTGGGCGTTGACACCGACCGCCGGGGTCATGGGGTGAGCTGAGGGATGGGCTGCCGGCGGGCCGGCGGCCAGCAGGAGGGACGAAACGAGCGCGGCCGTGGCAAGGCGCGCGGCGATCAGACGACTCGACCCATCAACCACACCCAACTTCCTCTTCCCTCTTGACCCGGCTGCAACGGGTCTGAATTGGGCTAAATCGTATGTGCCCCAGGAGAGCTCTCCACGAATTAGCCAACATTTCCTGTTAAGCGGGGTTGAGAGAACAGCGCCACCCGGGTGGGTAGTAGCCGGGGCCTGCTCAGGCGCAGGGCAGGGTTCCGTTTGGGAGCATTGGCAGGCCGGCGCTCATGACGGCGGTGGCCCCGACCAGATGTCCAACAACCAGCAGCTGGTAGGCGTCTTCCGGCACCTCGAACGCGACCGCGCCGGACACCCGGTCGCCCGGGTTCAACGTCTGGGCCCGGAGAAGCGCCGGGCTCCCGGTGTCGACCGGAACGGCAGCCTCGACCCCGTCTCCGTAAAGCCGCCATGCACCGGGCGATACCGAGACCTCGCCGGGTCCTGTGTCCACGAAGGCGAGGGTCACCAACACGAGCTTGTCGCCCCGAGCCGGCCGCCGGGAGGCAGTGCCTGAGCAGTCGAACTCAACGTCGGTGACCGTCACCGACCCTGACGGCAGCGCGACCGGCGCGCCGGGATTGGCTACGCCGCGATTCAGCATGTCGGGAGGTGCGATCTGAACGGCGGAGTTGAACCGCCGGTAGAGCGCATTCACGTAATAGGTCATACCCTTCGCGTTGAACCAGCTCGCCGTGTATCGCAGTGGGTAGCCGTCCTTCTCCCTGATCCAGGCTTTGAACTGCAGGCCGAAGCGGTTGGCCAGCTGGAGGACCCAGGCGCGGGAACCGTCGATCGAAGCCTCACCCAGGACGGGTGCGTTTGAATCAGCCTGCCAGAGCGCCGGGTTGATGTCCGCGAACACCCCCCAGTAGGGATCGCCGCCGGTTATCGTCTGCCACTCACTGAACGTGTTCCCGCGCACGTAGATCGTCGAGCCGACCAGCACGAAATCGCCTCGCCCGTCGATGTCGGCTTCCCGTCCGACGGACCAGGCCGGGTCGTTCCACGGCTGAAGCTCTAGCGCCGGCCCCTTCGTCGTCAGGGCCCCATCGACGTGGTAAACCTGCGCCCCGATCTGACCCTGGACCCGAGGCGCCATCTCGGTGCCGGTGATCTGAAACTGCGCAGTCCGGATCGAGGAGGCCACTTGCGAGAGCACGCTGGTTGAGCTCGGCGCATCGCTTGCCGGCCACAGGGCCGGCTCGGGAAGGGGCTGACGGAACTCGGAGGGATCGACCTGTCCAAAGGCTGTGGCGTGATTGGCAGCCGGATTGACGCTGCAGCCGGCGGTCATCGATAAGCAGAGCATCGCCAGGGTCGCGAATGGGGTCCTCACGTGGAGGGCACAACGGCCGGCCGGCCCCTGCCTTGTGTGTGATGCAGGTGCCCGGCCTCAGGTTGACAAACGTGACCCAAGCCCTATCTTTGCCCCAAACGCGCTTAAGACTACGTCCAGCCCGGCGCGTCGGGCCTTGGGAGGAGGAGTCCGATGGGTGATTCGAGGGATCCAATGAAGTTTCGGCGCTCGGCGGGGGGCAACCTCGTGGTTCCCGGCACCGACATCGAGCTCCCGTTAGGGCTGGATCTGTCGCGGCGGGATGTGCTCAAGATCGCCGGATACGGAAGCGTTGCTGCATTCCTGGCTGCGTGCGGCGGCCCCACCACCACGACGTCCGGGTCGGTCACCGCGAAGGGCGGCAGCACCTCGCTCGGAAGCTACCTCTCCGACGCGGTGCCCAAGAAGGGAATGCAAGACGTGATCGACGCCTTCACGACCGCCAACGGAGGCACGAAAGTGACGGTTAACACCGTCGATCACGGTACTTTCCAGAACCAGATCAACTCCTACCTCCAGGGCACGCCCCAAGACGTCTTCACGTGGTTCTCCGGCCACCGGATGCGCTTTTTTGCCGACAAGGGATTGGCCGCGCCGATCGACGATGTTTGGAACGACGTCAAGTCGAACTTCACCGAAGGATTCGCCGGGTCCGTGAAGGGCAACGACAACCACGTCTACGCGATCCCAACGTCTTACTACCCCTGGGCCATCTTCTATCGCAAGGACGTGTTCAAAGCTCACAGCTACAACATCCCGACCAACTGGGACGACTTCAAAAAGCTGGCCGATCAGATGAAGAAGGACGGGCTGATCCCGATCGCATTCGCCGACAAGGACGGATGGCCCGCGATGGGCACCTTCGACATCCTCAACCTTCGACTGAACGGATACGACTTCCACACCGAGCTCTGCGTCGGCAAGCAGAAGTGGACCGACACACGAGTCGCGAACGTATTCAAGAAATGGAGCGAGCTCACCCCGTACTACTCCCCTGCCTTCGCCGGCCTGACCTGGCAGGAGGCAGCTCAGCAGCTGCTCCACAAGAAGGCGGGCATGTACCTTCTTGGCCTGTTCGTATCCGAACAGTTCGTGGCCAGCGGCAATCCGGACGATCTCGCCCAGCTCGATTTCTTCCCGTTCCCAGATGTCGGCAGCAATTACGACGCTGAGAAGGCCCTCGACGCGCCGATCGACGTGTTCATGATGGCCAAGCATTCGCCCACGCTCAGCGCCGATAAGGGCCAGGCAAAGGCGTTGCTGGAGTTCATGTCCAAGGGCTCGACTCAGATCACGTACTGGAAGGCATCGCCCGGCGCGATCCCAACCGCCAGCGACGCCGACCAGAGCCAGTACCCGGCGCTCACGAAGAAGGCGGCTCAGATAGTCAGCAGCGCCAAGAAGATCACGCAGTTCTTCGACCGCGACTCGCGACCCGACTTCTCAGGGCCCAACTCCATGCAAGGATTCCTGTTGAGCTACCTGGCCGACCCGAAGCAGGACACCTCCAGCCTGCAGGGCCACATGCAGAACTTCTGGGACTCGCTCTCTCCCGAGTAAAGACCGACATACGATCTGATTCGTGACCCGCATGACGAGCAGCACCCCCGCCCGGGAGGATTCCCCCCGGGCGGGGGATCTCGCAGGCTCGAGGCAAGGCCGCTATCACGTCCTGACGCGCTACGACCGACGCATCTTGATCTTGATGGTCGGCGTTCCTCTTCTTCTCGACGTGGCTCTCATCTGGTGGCCAACCCTGTCCTCGGTACTTCTTTCGTTCACCAACTGGGACGGAGTCGGCCCGGTAACCGCCCAGAATTTCATCGGCCTCAAGAACTATCAGTTCATGTTCACCGGCTACACGCTGTTCTGGCCCGCCTTCCTGCACAACGTCATCTGGCTCGCGTGGCTGGCCTTCATCGCCACCCCACTCGGCATGTTCTTCGCCGTCTTGCTCGACCGGGACCTCCGCGGCTCCCGCCTGTACCAGAGCGTGTTCTTCCTGCCCGTGGTGCTGTCGTTGGTCATCGTCGGGTTCATCTGGGAGCTCCAGTTCAGCCCGACGGAAGGTTTCATCAACAACGCGTTCGGCCTCGTGAAGTCGGGCAACATCATCGACTGGCTGGGGAATCCGCGAATCAACCTCTTCGCGATCCTGGTCGCCGCCAGCTGGCGCCACGTCGGCTACATCATGGTCATCTATCTGGCCGGCCTCAAGAGCGTCGATCCGACCCTCCGCGAAGCAGCCAAAGTCGACGGCGCCAACGAAATCCAGACCTTCTTCCGAGTCATCTTTCCCGTCATGGCGCCCATCAATGTGGTGATCGCCGTCATCACCGCGATCGAAGCACTCCGGGCGTTCGACATCGCTTTTATCATCAACCAGGGCAAGAACGGGCTCGAGCTGCTGTCGATTCTGATCACCAACAACAGCATCAGCGAGGCGAGCCTGGTCGGCTTCGGATCCGCGATCGCCGTCGTCCTTCTCTTGATCTCGTTGGGCCCGATCATCGTGTTCCTGTCGCGCGTCATGAGGACACAGTCGTGAGCGCGACGGCAACTGCCACTCGGACCCGTGCTCAATCCGCCGCATCTTCGCGGCGAACTCGACCCGGCCGGTTGCTTCTTCACGGATTTCTGATCGCGATGGTGGTGGTCT
>VBII01000027.1:2004-12809 GCA_005887735.1 Chloroflexota bacterium | reverse complement strand
TCGAAGACGAGGTTGACGTCACCCAACCGGCCAACGTCCTCGCCGATCACGAAGATCCTCGGGTCGCGCGCGAAGTTGGCGTCGAAATTGCGCACGAGAACCTGGCGGCCATCGACGAGGGGCGATTGCTCGGAGTAGACGGCCGGCACGGCCGGAACGTTCAGCGGCGAGTCCGGCGAGCGGCTGTAGAGGTATGAGTTGTAACGCTCATCGTTCACGCGCCGGTACTCCGCGACGAACTTCGCGAGCTCAGCGCGCGCGGGCGACTCGATCCCCCTGAGCTGATGCAGGGCGCGAGAAGCGCTCGACATGACGAGAGATCGCGTGACCTTGCGTGCTTCGTCGAGAGAGTTTGTGATCTCGGCGACCTCGGGCATGTCGACCCGGCGGAGAATCGCCACCGCGCGGTCACGCTCCGTCCGAATTGGTGATTGGAATGCCTCCCATGCCAGGTCGCGCGCAGCCTCCACCGCCTCTTTGTCCGCCGCCTCCCAGCCCTCCAGCTGCGACTCGCTGGCTACGCCGAACTCGATGATCCAGTCGCGCATGCGCGCCACGCAGTCGTATTCCCGTTCGAAGCGCAGGCGCTCTTTGGACTTGTACCGCTCGTGGCTGCCGCTTGTCGAGTGCCCCTGCGGCTGCGTCATCTCCGTGACATGGATGAGCGCGGGCTTCTGCTCGCGCCGGACCTTGTCGATCGCGTTCGCGTACGTCTCGACCAGCGCGCCATAGTCCCAGCCTCGGACAACGTGGATGTCGATGCCCGGCCGGTCGTCTGGCATGAAGCCGCGCAACGCATCCGAGATGGATGCCTTGGTCGTCTCGGCGGTGATGGGAACCGAGATCCCGTAGCCGTCGTCCCAGACCGACATCGCCATCGGAATCTGGAGGACACCCGCGGCGTTGATCGATTCCCAGAACAGGCCCTCGCTGGTCGCCGCGTCGCCGATGGTGCCGAATGCCACCTCGTTGCCGTTGACCGAGAAACCGTCCTGCGCCGTCTTCAGCTGCGGGTTCTCGCGATAGAGCTTCGAGGCGTACGCGAGACCCACCAGCCTCGGCATCCAACCGGCCACGTTCGACACGTCGGCGCTGGAGTTGGGGATGTCGATGGAGCGGGCGAACTCACCGCGCTCGTCGAGGAACCGGGTGGCGAAGTGGTTGCCCATCTGGCGGCCCCCCGATGCGGGCTCCGCCTCGAGGTTTGCGTTGCCGTAGAGCTGCGCGAAGAAGTCGCGGACGTTCGACATCCGCGTCGCCCACATGAAGGTCTGGTCCCGGTAGTAGCCGGCCCGCCAGTCACCCGGCCTGAACGCCTTGGCCATGGCGATCTGGGCCACCTCTTTGCCGTCGCCGAAGATGCCGAAGGTGGCATTGCCGCGGAGCACCTCCGCCCGTCCGATCACGCTTGCCCGACGGCTGCTGTAGGCCAGTCGATAGTCGGCGATGATGGCTTCGGCGGTCAGAGAGAACTTGGAGTTGCGAAGCGCTTTCGCCATAGATGCCGCGTGCGCGGCGAAACTAACTTACCAGAGCCCCACCATCGTTAGGCCTTGTTGGCGCGCCTAGGCCGAGCTGACGCGCTCCTCTTCGGGCTCGCGGCGAAGCAGGCCCGGGCGGCTGGCCTGCAAGGCCTCCTTCATGTGGACGTAGGCCTTGCCCAGCTCGCCGCGCCGCTCCAGGACCTCGGCGTAGATGCCGTGGCAATGCAGCAGCCTCTCGTGCATGCCCAGCGCCTCGAAGCCGCGGATGGCCTGCTCGAACTCGCGGTCGGCCGACTCATGCTTGCCGTCGACGTCGGCGATCCGTCCCAACAAGACGTGCGCCTCCGCGATGCTGGCGCCCTCTTCAAACCGCTCGGCCAGGGCGAGGGCTTGCTGAGCCCCCTGGCGGGCTTCGGCCACATTGCCTTCTTGCATCGAGAGCTCCCCCAGGCTCAGCAGCACGTGGCTGCGGCCGGACTCGAGGTCGGCTTCGCTGCAGAGCTCGAGCGAGCGGTCGAGGTGGCTGCGCGCACCCGCGAAGTCCCCCTTCGCCATCAGCACGAGCGCGAGATTCTTCTCCGACCCTGCGAGCGCAACCCGATCACGCAGAACTTCAAGCAGCGCGACAGAGCGCATCGCGTACCTGGCCGCCGGTTCAACCTCGCCCGCCTGGTGATAAGCCGTGCCCAGCGTGCTGTACATCCGAGCCATCCGCCTCAGGTCGAAGACCGACCCGCCCACCTCGATCGCTTCTTCGTAAACGGAGACGGCGCGGTCCCACTCCCGGTTGGCGACCAGGACGCTGGCGAGGATGCCCAGGAGCCGGGCCTCGGTGGGAGCAGGTACAGGTTTCAATGCGCGACAGACCGACAGCGCCTGTTCCGCGAGCAGCATTGCGTCCTTCGATTGCATGGAGCTGGCGAGGGATGCCTGAGCCCCAATGGACTCCGCCAGCATCACGCCGTCGCTCACGGCCTCGAAGTGCGCGCGCGCCTCGGCGAGCAGCGACGAGGCGCGTTCCGGTTGGGCCGAACCGAGGTAGGCCTGAGCCAGGAAGAACCGGATGCGTCCGAGGCGGAATGCGGATGTACCGCGCTCGAGCAGGGACATGCCGAGCGCGATCGCTTCCTGGTTTCGTCCGTCAGCGACCATCGCCTCGAGCTCGATCAGCCTTGCCGATGCATCGTCCGCGGCGCCCGCAGGCTCGGCCAGGAAGAATTCCACCGGCTTGCCGGTGCGCCGCGCGATGTGCTCGAGCGTAGGCAGCGACGGCCTCGTACGTCCGGTTTCGATCAGGTAGATCGCCGGTGCGGTGACGTGGCCCTTACCCAACTGGGCTAGGCTGAACCCCGATTCGAGGCGAGCCTGCTTGACCGAACCGGGCCGCAGATTGATGCCGGGAAGGCGGCGCCTCTTGGCCTGCGCGTCAGCCGCAACTGGTGCGTCTGAACGGGCGCGACCCACGGTTCGTCACTTTATACGAAACCCGGGCGGGATGTCTTCATCCGCTTTTGAAACACGTGTTCCCAACTGGGCTAGGCTGAGCCCCGATTCGAGGCGAGCCTGCTTGACCGAACCGGGCCGCAGATTGATGCCGGGAAGGCGGCGCCTCTTGGCCTGCGCGTCAGCCGCAACTGGTGCGTCTGAACGGGCGCGACCCACGGTTCGTCACTTTATACGAAACCCGGGCGGGATGTCTTCATACGCTTTTGAAACACGTGTTTCACGATCGGCAGCGCCCTGTTTGAGCCAAATTTCAAACCCCAAAACATACTTAACGCTGTTAAGTTAAACTTCTCTCTGCAGGTCGCGGTAAGAGTGCTTCCCGCCGCGGCCTGCTCTTCTCTTTCACCTCCCCACTCGCTGGGGAGGTCGGCGGCGGAGCCGCCGGGTGGGGAGACCGAACCCGCTAGAACGCGGGATAAGTCCCGAACAGCTTGATCTCAGCGCTGGCCTCTTCGAGGGCGCTCAGCGCCGCCTCGGCCGCCTCGCGCGCCGACGCCTCCCCGTTGATCGAGAAATCGAGGTAAAACCGATACTCGAACGGGCGCCCAAGGATGGGCCGGCTGTCGAGCCGCGTCAGGTTGACGCTCCGCTGGGCAAAACAATCGAGCGCGTGCGCGAGGCTGCCCGGCCGGTGCGCCGTGACGAACGCGATCGACCCCTTCCATTTGGAGTCCGCTTCACGATGGCCAGAGGTGGCCTGGCGCGGCCGGGCCGGATCGCCCTTCTCGACCACCACGAATCGGGTGCGATTCTCCGAGTCGTCCTGGATCGACTCGGCCAGGACGTACAACCCGTAGCGCGCCGCCGCCGCCTTGCTCGCGATTGCCGCCGTGCCCGGCTGCCGCTGCTCGGCAACCGCGCGGGCGGCGCCCGCGGTGTCGTGAAAAGCGACCGACCGGATCTGGCGGGAATGCAGGTAGCGGTCGCATTGCGCGAGCGCCTGGGGATGCGACAGGGCGCGATCCACCGGTCCTGGCCAACCCAGCAGGCAGTGGCGCACGGGCTGCACGTGCTCACGCACCACGCGCAAACCGGGCAGCTCCCACAGAAGGTCGGAAACCTCTTGCACGACCCCGGCGCTGCTGTTCTCGACCGGCAGCACCGCCGAGTCCACGGCGCCCATCGACAGCGCGTCAAACGTCAAACGAAACGTCGGGAATCCGACTGCCTCCGCACCCGGAAACACGGCTGATACCGCCTCGTCCGAGTAGGCGCCGGGCTCTCCCTGGTACGCAACTCTTTTCCCCGCGAAATCAGAGGCTGCGCCGTGATTTCGCGGGGACCCCTGTTCAATCACCCGAAGATCAGGTGTCGAAGTGTGTCCGCGACGTGATTGTGGTCGTGCAGCTGGTCGGTCACCGGCGGATGCCCGTTGCCTTCGTGTCCGTTCGTCTCGGACATCGCGGCGATCTTGCGCAGGTCCTCGTCGGTGACTTCCTTCTTGGTGTCGGCCAGCTGCAGGAAGCGCTGCCATGCCTCGTCATCCTTGCCTTCAGTCAGCGTGACGCCAAGCCGGTTCAGCCGGTGATGGAACGCGTGGCGGCCCGACCGCGCCGTCAATACGATGCGCGAGTCGGCGAGGCCGACGTCTTCGGGCTTCATGATCTCGTAGTTGAGGCGGTCCTTCAGAACACCGTCTTGATGAATGCCGGACGCGTGGGCAAACGCGTTGGCGCCGACCACCGCCTTGTTCGGCTGCACTGGCGTGCCGGTCAGCTCCGACACCAGCCGTGAGGTGCGAGTGATCTCGGTGGTATTCACGCCGCACTCGAGCCCCAGCTTCGCCTGCCGCACGCGGAGCAGCATCACCACCTCTTCGAGAGACGTGTTGCCGGCCCGCTCGCCGATGCCGTTGATGGTGCATTCGACTCGCCGCGCGCCCGCGGACAACGCTGCAAGCGTGTTCGCGACGGCAAGGCCGAGGTCGTTGTGGCAGTGCACCGAGAAAAGCGCCTTCTCGCTTCCCCTCGCCTCATTGATCACGCGACGAACCAGTTCGCCGAACTCGTAGGGCAGGCAGTAACCGGTGGTGTCGGGGATGTTGATGACGTTGGCGCCGGCAGCGATCATCGTCTCGACCGTCTCGACGAGGTAGTCCGGGTCGGCGCGTCCCGCGTCCTCGGGCGAGTACTGGACGTTCTCGCACAGCGAGCGCGCATACGCGACCATCTCCGCGCCGCGCTTCAGGACCGCCTCGCGCGACATGCCCAGCTTGCGGTTGATGTGCACGTCGGAGACGGACAGCACGATGTGAATCTGTGGCTTCTCCGCTTCTTTGATCGCACCCCACACCGCGTCGATGTCTTCCTTCACGGCGCGGGCGAGGGCGGTGACAGTGGCGCCCCGGATCTCGCGGGCAATCCGCCGGCACGCCTCGAAGTCGCCGGGCGATGAGATCGGGAACCCGGCCTCGATCACGTCGACGCCGAGCTTTTCCAGCTGGCGCGCGATCCTGACCTTTGCGTTCGAGTCGAGGTGGAACCCGGGCGACTGCTCGCCGTCGCGCAGGGTGGTGTCGAAGATGAATACGCGATCGGGCGATGAATCTTTCATTTTTCTACAGGCTCCAACCAGGTCATCATCGAGCGAAGCTCACGCCCGACCTGTTCGATCTGGTGACCGGCGTCTTTGCGCCGCATCTCGAGGAATCCCTCCCTTCCGTTTGAGTTTTCGTCCAGCCAGCGCTCCGCGAACGAGCCGTCCTGGATCTCCGCCAGCACCTGCCGCATAGACTGCCGCACGTGGTCGTCGATGACCCGAGGACCGTACATCAGGTCGACGATCAGCTTCAGCTCGTGCAGGACCTCGAAGTAGGCGAGCTCGGGCTGATAGCCGGCCTCGACGAGCGTCTCGAATCCCGTCTTGACCAGGGACGCGACCCCGCCGCACAGGACGGCTTGCTCGCCGAAGAGATCGGTTTCGGTCTCTTCCTTGAAAGTCGTCTCCAGCACGCCCGCCCGTCCCGCGCCGAGCGAGCGGGCGTAGGCAAGGGCGCGCTCCCAGGCGTGGCCGGTCGCGTCTTGATAGACCGCGACCAGGGCGGGCACGCCCTGCCCGCCGGCATACGTGCTGCGCACGAGGTGCCCGGGGCCCTTGGGCGCGATCATCGCGACGTCGATGTCCTGGTTGGGCTTGATCTGGGCAAAGTGGATCGAGAATCCGTGCGCGAACATCAGCATCGAGCGCGGCTGCAGGTGCGCTTCGATCGATTCGCGGAAGAGCTTGCCCTGGCCGGCGTCCGGCGTGAGCACCATCACCACGGTCGCCTCGGAGACCGCCTCCGGAACGGGCACCGCGCGCAGCCCGTCAGCCTCGACCCGCTCGATCGACTTGCTGCCCGGGTACAGCCCGACGCGAACGTCCTCGCCGCTGTCGCGCAGGTTCAACGCATGCGCGCGGCCCTGGCTTCCGTACCCGATCACCGCAACCGGCTCGCCGAGGGTCGGCGGACAGTCGGCCTCGTAATGAATCTTCATGCCGTTCTCCTCATCACGACGGGGCCCGACCGGACCACGTCGACGATTCCATGCCGGGTCAGCTCGTCGACGAAATCGCCGACCTCCTGGCGCTCTCCGGAGAACTCGACGGTCGTGCCGCCGGGGCCGGTCGAGAGCACCTTGGCGCCGCGCTCGAGCAGCCCGTTGAGCTCGGAGGCTGCGACTGTCGCCACCACCAGCTCCCGGCTGTGCACGTCGTCTCCGGTCAGGTCCTCCACCTCGATGACCTCCACCAGCCGCTCGAGCTGCTTGCGCACCTGGTCGGCCTCGGCGTGTCCGTGGTCGATCTGCAGCGTGATCCGCGATCGTCCCGGCTGCCGGCTTGGCCCGATGGAGATGCCGCGCACGTGAAAGCCACGGCGGCGCAGCACGCCCGAGACCTTGGTGAGGGTGTTCTGCCCATCCTCGACAAGGACCGAAAGGACCCGAATCTTATTCACCTCCCCGCTCGCCGGGGAGGTCGGCCGGGTACCGGCCGGGTGGGGAGGTACGAGTTTGATGTCAGGCATATTCGGGTGCCTCCCGGAACTCGTTGAGGCCCTTGCCGAGCGGAACGATTGGGTACACGTTTGCCTCGGGATCGATGCGGAAGTCGATGAGGAACGGGCCCTTTGTCCGCTCCGCGGCGTCAAAGGACGGCGCGATGTCCTCGAATTTCTCGACCCGCAGAGCGGGCAGCCCGTACGCCTCGCAGAGCTTGACGAAGTCCGGCATGTGGGTCAGGTCGACCTGCGAGCGGATGCCGCCATAGAAATCGTCCTGGAACTGCCGGACCATGCCGAGGGAGAAGTTGTTGAGCAGCACGATCTTGACGTCGAGCTGGTGCTCGACCGCCACCGACAGCTCCTGCGCCGTCATCACAAAGCCGCCCTCGCCCGCAACGCACCAGACGGGCAGATCGGGGCGGCCGAACTTGGCGCCGAGCGCAGCCGGGAGCGCGAAGCCCATCGTGCCCGAGCCGCCGGAGTTGATGAACAACCCCGGCCGGTCGTAGTTCCACCACAGCGCTGCCCAGATCTGGTTCTGGCCGACGTCGGCGACCACGATCGCCTCGCTCCTGGCTCGGCGGTACATGTCGATCAGCACGTCCTGCGGCTGCAGCCGCCCGTTCGATTGCTTGTAGCGAAGTGGGTGCTCCTCGCGCCACCTGTCGATCTGCCCCAGCCACTCGGCCCTGCCCGCATCGACCTTGCCGAGGTGAGGCAGCATCGCCTCGAGCGCGAGCCTGGCATCGGCCACGAGCTCGATGTGCGAGCGCACGTTCTTGCCCATCTCGGCCTCGTCGATGTCGACGTGGATGAAGGTCTTCACGTTGGGCGCGAACTCGGAGAGCTTCGCGGTGACGCGGTCGTCGACCCGCATCCCGACCATCATCAAGACGTCGGCGTTCTGGACGGCCTTCAGGCACCAGCCTGTCCCCATGAACCCGGTCATGTGCAGCGACAGCGGGTGCTTGACCGGGAAGGCGCCGATGCCGAGCAGCGTCGTGCCGACAGGTGCGGCCGCCGCCTCGGCCAGCTGCATCAGCTCGCGCTCGGCGTGGCTGAGGAGCACGCCGTGGCCGGCGAGTATGACGGGGCGCTCAGCTCCAGCCAGCGCCCGGGCGGCCTCGCGCGCCTGGTCCAGGTTGACGTGGCCGTTCAGCTTGTAGCCGGGGATCTCGACGTAGTCGGGCACCACCCGGTTCGCCTCGGCCTGCTGCACGTCCTTGCAGATGTCGATCAGAACCGGCCCGGGGCGGCCGGTGGTGGCGATGT
Organism: Chloroflexota bacterium; assembly: GCA_005887735.1. Lineage (GTDB taxonomy): Bacteria > Chloroflexota > Dormibacteria > Dormibacterales > Dormibacteraceae > 40CM-4-65-16. Next base: position 4,565 of record VBII01000027.1, on the reverse strand, counting down.
GGAACGCCTCGTGGATAACCCGCGGCAGCTGGTCGATCCTGGTCACGAGGTAGCTGTGCTTGGTCACCGAGCTGGTCGCGCCGATGACGTCCGACTCCTGGAATGCGTCGCGGCCGACCTGGGTGCTGTTGACCTGGCCCGTGATGGCGATCATCGGCACCGAGTCCATGTACGCGGTGCAAAGGCCGGTCACCAGGTTCAGGGCGCCAGGACCCGACGTAGCGAACACGACGCCGGGTTTGCCGCGTGCGCGGGCGTATCCGTCGGCCATGTGCGCGGCACCCTGCTCGTGGCGGACCAGGATGTGCTTGAGCCGCGGATGCTCGGGGAGGTGCTGGTAAAGGGGCAGGTTGGCGCCACCGGGGTAGCCGAAGATGTACTCGACACCTTCGCGCTCCAGCGCTTCCAACACCATGTCGGCTCCGGTCACTTGCTTGGCGGGCTCCTTTGAAAATGAGAAAGCCCCCGCCTCTCGGTCGGGGGCTTTTGCGATCTACTTGCTGGTCTGGCTAGGTAGCGCGTGCCCCCGATCGAATCCCAATAAGGCCCAGAAGGCCCAGGAGCAGTACTACGAGCAGGAGGGCAGACCTTGCCATGAGGTGTGAATGTTAACGAGTGACGGCCACCTTCGGGTTGTGGCTTGGGAACAAATTTCTGACCCCGTCGGTGCGTAAAGTTGTCGTTCCCTGTGGCTCGCACACTTGCTCAGAAGCTTTGGGACGCGCACGTGGTGCGGTCCGCCGAGGGCGAACCGGACCTCCTTTTCGTCGACCTCCACCTCGTCCATGAGGTCACCTCGCCCCAGGCGTTCGAGGGACTCCGGCTGTCTGGACGGCGGGTTCGCCGGCCGGACCTGACCGTCGCGACGATGGACCACAACGTCCCCACCAGGGGCGGCATCCGCGCCGCGGACGAGCTCTCCCGCAAGCAGATGGACGTGCTGACCGAGAACTGCCGCAGCGAGGGCATCCCCCTGCACCAGATCGGCAGCCGGCGCCAGGGCATCGTGCACGTGATCGGCCCCGAGCTTGGTCTGACCCAGCCCGGCATGCTCATCGTCTGCGGCGACTCCCACACCTCGACGCACGGCGCCTTCGGGGCGCTCGCCTTCGGCATCGGCACCTCGGAGGTGGAGGTCGTCCTGGCTACCCAGTGCCTGCCCCAGAAGCGTCAGGGCGACCTCGCGGTCAACGTCTCGGGAGACCTCCCACTAGGCGTGACGGCAAAGGACATCGTGCTCGGGCTGATCGGCCGGACCGGCACCTCCGCCGGCCAGGGTCACCTGGTCGAGTACCGGGGTCCGACCATCCGGAGCCTGTCGATGGAGGGCCGCATGACCGTCTGCAACATGTCGATCGAGTGGGGCGCCAAAGCCGGGATGGTGGCTCCGGACGAGACGACGTTCAAGTACCTCGAGGGCAAGCCGCACGCGCCTCGCGGGCCGATGTGGGAGAAGGCCCTGCAGCACTGGCAGTCGCTGACCACCGACCAGGACGCCGTCTTCGGCGCAACGATCGATCTCGATGCCGGCAAGCTCGAGCCGCACGTGACCTGGGGCACCACGCCGGGCCAGGTCGTGCCGGTCACCGGACGCGTGCCCTCGCCGCGGTCGGAGACCGACGAGCGGGCGCTGCGCTACATGGACCTGCTGCCCGGCACCGCGCTGGCCGACATCGCGATCGACCGCGTGTTCATCGGCTCGTGCACCAACGCGCGCCTCGAGGACCTTCGGGCGGCCGCCGGCGTGATCCAGGGACGCCGCGTCCACCCCAAGGTGCGCGCCATGGTCGTGCCGGGCTCGACGTCGGTCAAGCGCGCCGCCGAGGACGAGGGTCTCGACGCCGTGTTCAAGGCGGCAGGCTTCGAGTGGCGCAATGCGGGCTGCTCCATGTGCCTGGGCATGAACCCGGACATCCTGGCGCCGGGCGAGCGATGCGCCTCGACCTCGAACCGCAACTTCGAAGGCCGCCAGGGGTCAGGTGGACGCACCCATCTGATGAGCCCGCCGATGGCCGCGGCCGCTGCGATCACGGGGCACCTGGTCGACGTTCGGGAGCTGCTCTAAATGGAGCCGGTGAAGCGGGTCGCCGGACGCATGGCCCCGCTCGACCTGGCCGACGTCGACACCGACCAGATCATCCCCAAGCAGTTCTTGAAGCGCATCGAGCGCACGGGATACGGGCCCTTCCTTTCTATGACTGGCGCGCGCGAGGGAATTTCGTCCTCGATCGTCCGGAATACTCGGGCGCATCTGTGCTGGTGGCCGGAGCCAACTTCGGTTGTGGTTCCTCCCGCGAGCACGCGCCCTGGGCGCTGCGCGACTTCGGGTTCCGGGCGATCGTCGCGCCGAGCTTCGCCGACATCTTTCGCGCCAACTGCTACAAGACCGGGCTGCTGGCGGTGACGCTGCCCGATAGCCAGGTGCGGCACCTGATCGACCTGGTCTCGGAGGATCCAACAGCCGAGGTCACGGTCGACCTCGAGGCGCAGCAGGTGCGCGGCGACGGCTTCAGCTACCGGTTCGAGATCGACGCGTTCGCGCGCGAGTGCCTGCTGGGTGG
>VBII01000027.1:0-1804 GCA_005887735.1 Chloroflexota bacterium | reverse complement strand
GCGGCCCGGGCGCCGGGTACCGAAAGTCCGACTGGGCTGAGATTCGCGGTCGCAACCGATGCTCCAGCCTGCGCAACAGCCGCACCGCCGCGATGGGCGGCAACAGCAGGGCATTCATGTAGGAAAGGCGCACCACCTCGAACCTGGTCTCGAGAAGCCGGGCGCGCAGCTCGCCCGCCACGTAGCGGCGCTTGTGCATGTTGACCTCGTCCTGGTCCCCCCAGAGGAATGGGTGGGCGGGCACGGTGACGAGCATGTGGCCGCCGGGGCGCAGCACGCGCCACGCCTCGCGGAAGGCGGCGGCGTCGTCGTCCAGGTGCTCGACCACGTCGAGTGCCGTTACGAGATCGAAGCTGGCATCCTCGAACGGAAGCGCAGACGCCTCACCCAGCCGAACGTCCTCGAGGCCGCGCTCGCGGCAGTATCCGATCGCCTCCGCGTCGATGTCGACGCCTTCGGCCTTGCCGAACGACGCCAGGTGGCTGAGCATCGTGCCCGTCCCGCAGCCCACGTCGAGGATTCGCCTTGGCCGAGCGCCGTTGTGTCCGACATATCTATCGAGGACCTGGATCAGGATTCGCCGCCGGCCGACGAACCACCAGTGGACGTCCTCGACCTTGCGGTACTCGCTGTAGTACTCGCGTTTCAGAGTCGCATCTCTGACCCGAAGGCGCTCGTCGGATCCATTCGCCTGTACTTCGCCACGACGTCCTGGATCCCCAGCTCGAACGGGATCCGCGCCTTCCAACCAAGCCGTCCCTCGATGAACGAAGTGTCCGCGACGAAATCGCCGGTCTCCACGATCGCCTGGTCGACCGGCCACTCGACATGCTTGATCGTGCCGCGACCGGCCGCGTGGACGATCACCTCGGCCATCTGCAGGAACGACACGCCTCGGCCGCTGCCCACGTTGAAGATCATCCCGTCCGAACCCGGGGCGATGCCGGCCGTAAGCAGTGCGTCGACGACGTCGTCGATATGGACGTAGTCGCGCAGTTGCTCGCCCCGTCCGAACACCGTCAGCGGCTGGTTGTGCATCGCCTGGTGGATGAACCAGTTGACGACGCCGTAGCTCTTCTGCTCCGGACGCTGAAACGGTCCGTACGGGTTGGTGATCCGGAGAATGGTGGTGCGGATGTCGTAAAGCCGCTCGTAGAGCAGCAAATACTGCTCGGACGCCCACTTGTGCACGCCATAGATCGACAGCGGCGCGGTGGGCGCTGTTTCCGGAATCGGCAGGTTCTTGTTCGCGGCGTAGACGAGCCTCGAGCTGGGAAAGACGACTTTGACTTTCGGGCTGAGGCGGCGGCAAGCGTCGAGCAATGTCAGCAGGCCCCGCGCGTTGACGTCGAGGTCTTCCAGGGGGGAGGCGTTGCTCGCCGCCGGGCCCGACTTGCCGGCCAGGTGAAAGATCAGGTCGCAGCCCTCGACCGCCTCCTCGACCACCGCCGCATCCCGGATGTCGCCGTGAAGAAATCGCGCGCCGTCGAGCACGGTTTCGACGCTGCCGAGGATCGGCGGCCACGATCTGCTCAGAACTCGAAGGTGTGCGTCGGCGCGAAGCAATCGCTGAACGAGGTTGAAACCCATGAAGCCCAGCCCGCCCGTGACCAGGACCTGCTTTCCCGCGTAAGCCGCCAGGCCCGGCTCAGCCATGGGTCCTCTGCCGGTGCGGCGCCCGGACGGTGCCCGTGCCGTTTCCATCCGCCCCCACCGGCGACGTCATCTCCCGGACCGAGTAGGTGGGATGCTGCATCGTGCGCGCGTGGATGCGGGCGAGGTATTCGCCCATGATGCCCAACGA
>VBII01000183.1 GCA_005887735.1 Chloroflexota bacterium | reverse complement strand
CCTGACGCAAAGGCTGCCAGTCATCGCGGACACGGAGGGAGTCTGGGAATGCAGCTTCGTCGGGGAATGCTCGGTCGTCTGCCCGAAGGGCGTCGACCCGGCCAAGGCGATCCAGCAGACCAAGCTCGACACGACGATGCGGTTCGTCCTGCCCTTCGGCAACAGGGAGTGAGCTCCGAAGCACTGGTCCCCTCTCCCCACAGGGGAGAGGGTGACGGAGAGGGGCGTGAAAGCAGGGAATACCGCTGGCGCATGCCCACCAGCTGGTGGACCCGCAGCCGCCATTACTTGCTCTACGTCGTCCGCGAGTTCACCGCGCTTCCCCTCGCGCTGTGGCTGCTGTGGCTGCTGGTCGAGATCAAACGCGCGGGTGACGGCCCGGCTCGCTACTCCCCGCACGGCTCGACGGCGTTCGTCGTGTTCAGCGTCATCGTGCTGTTGTTCGCGCTGTATCACAGCTTCACGTTCCTGACCCTCGCCGGCACGATCATCCATGTCAAATTCATGGACCGGCCCGTGCCGCCGAGCCTGATCGTCCTATCGCAGTTCGCACTCCAGGCGCTGCTGCACCTCGTTTACTGGTTCGCCTTCGCGCAGGGCGGGGTGATCGCGGCCGTGCTGATACCGGTGCACGTCCTGGTCCAGGGCATCCTCGGCCCGCTGGGCGTGGTGCCGGTGGTGGATCGCCATTACGACACGTGGGTGAGGGTGCTGGGCAACCCCCTCGTGAAGCTTTACCTCCTGGTGCTAATCGCGCTGCCGTTCTTTCACTTCGCGCATCGACTGCGCTACCTGCTGGTCGACCTCGGCATGCCGGCCGCGAAGGGCACCCCGGCCCAGGCCATGTTCTACGGCGGCGCGGTCGTGGTGACTCTGGTCACGATCTGGGTGCTCCTCACGACCGTCCCGATCTCGTTCGGCTAGCCGGCCGTGTACACGGTCGAGGCGATCGCCGCGCCCGAGCTGGGCAACGCTAGCTTCGTGGTCGCCGATGCAGATCGCGGTGTCGGCCTGGTCATCGACCCGCTGCGCGACATCGAGCGCTACCTGCACCTCGCGTCCGACCTGCACATCAAGTTGACACACGCCCTCGACACGCACCTGCACAACGACTTCGTTTCGGGTCGCAGGGAGCACGAGGCCGAAGTCGGCGCCGACATCGGCGAGCTGGAGTCGGGAGCGGAGGTGACGCTCGGCGACATCACGCTGCGCGCGATGCACACCCCCGGCCACACACCGGACCACAAGGCCTACCTGCTGAGCGAAGGCGGTCGGCCTCGCGCGCTGTTCTCAGGCGGAGCGGTGATGCTGGGCGCGATCGCGCGCACCGACCTCTTCGGCCCGCATCTCGCCGTGCATCTCGCGCTCGAGGCCATGAGCACCCTGCAGGTGCGCCTGCGTGGATTGCCGGATGAGATCCGCGTTTTTCCGACGCATGGGGGCGGATCTTTCTGCGGCGCCGGCGGACGCAGCGGCCACGAGACGACCCTCGGCCACGAACGGAAGACGAACCCCTTCTTCCAGACCACCGAGGTGATGCCGTTTCTCGCGCGCGTGCTGAACCAGCACCGCTATCCGACTTATTACCGCGACATGTCGGCGGTCAACAGGGGAGGGGCGCCGTTGATCGGGCCAACGCTGCCGCCGCTGACCAGGCTCGTCCCGGACGAGGTGGCGCGGATGATGGACGAAGGCGCAGCGGTGGTCGATGTCCGCGTGGGTCGCGATTACGACAGCGGACACATCCCCGGCAGCTACAACGTCGGCATCGACGGCCCGGTCAGCGCGTGGGTGGGCTGGCTCATCGCGCGCGGCCGCCCGATCATCCTTGCCGGGGGAACCGACTCCCAGCACGCCGCGGCGCAACGCCAGCTGCTCCGGATCGGCTTCGACACGATCGCCGGCGCCGTCGACGGCGGGATGGACGCCTGGAGGTCGACTGGTCGCGAGCTCTCCAGCTTCGAGACGGTCGACGTCGAGGACATGGCGCAGTGGGTGCTCAGCGCAGAGCCGATGACGGTGGTCGACGCGCGCGACGAGCACGAGTGGGTGGCCGGGCACGTGCCCGGAGCGGTGCACATGTACGTGCCCGACGTTCCACATCGCGCGGGCGAGATCCCTCATGACGCACCGGTTGCGGTGCACTGCGCCTCGGGCTATCGAGCGGGCATCGCCGCGAGCCTGCTAGAGCAGGCGGGGCTCCGGCGCATCATCCACGTCAACGGCGAGTACTCGGACTGGGACCGCCTCCACCTGGCCCAATCGCACCCATAGTTTCACCTCACCGCTCGCCGGGCGGGAGACCGGCTCTTGCTCAGCGCTTACGCGCGCGCCAGATCTCCTCGGAGGGCCATTGCCTCGCCCAGGCGGCC
>VBII01000182.1:8272-10212 GCA_005887735.1 Chloroflexota bacterium | reverse complement strand
ATGGCGATGGCGCGGCAACATCGCCCTGCTCGGCGTCGCGCTGGCATTCGTTCTGTACCCGCTGCTCCCCAACGCGGACGTGATCAACTCCGACTGGCCCGCCTTCGCGACCGGGGCGCGACTGATTGTTTCCGACCCGAGCCATCTCTACGACTTGAAGGTGCAGCGTCAGGCGGAGAGCGACGTGACGGGCGGTCGCGTCCTCGTCACCCTCGGTATCGGCGGGATCCTCCCGTTCCTCGCCCCGGCCTGGGTGGCCCTGCTGGCAGCGCCGTTCGAGGTGTTCGGCACCGACATCGGCGGCCGGCTCTGGATCCTTTTCGGCCTGGCATGCGTGGGCGCGGGCCTCTACCTCTCCACCCGGCCGCGCCCGCCGACTGCCTTCCTTCCGGCCTTTGCCTCAGTACCGACGGCGCTGATGATGCTGAACGCCCAGCTCGACGGGATCGTCGCGCTGGGAATCGGTGCGGCGATCGCGCTCTGGTCTCGTCCCTACCTCGCCGGCGCATCTCTCGGGCTGACTCTGGTCAAACCCCAGCTTGTCCTACCGCTCGCGCTGGCGCTGCTCCTGGCCAGGCGCTGGCGGGTCCTGGCAGGTTGGGCCGCGGTAGGGCTGCTCCTCGTGGCCGCGACCCTCGTGCTGAGCCCGCATTGGCTCTTCGACTGGCTGGGTCAGACGCGTTCCACGATCCAGGCCGGGGCTCGCGAGATCAACCTTCCGCATTTCGCGATTTTTCTCCCATCGGCGGCACGGACTTATGGCCTGGTCGCGCTCACCCTGATAGGTGTCGGAAGCGCTCTGGTCCTGGCCGCCCGGCGCCGCAACGACCTGAACGCGGGCGCGGCCATCCTGGTGATCGGAGGCGTCGTCGCCTCACCCCACGCGCTGCCATCCGACCTTGTGCTGGTGGCGCTCGGACTCGCGATCTGGGGCAAAGCGACGTGGACGGAATGGCTGGCCCTCAGCGTCGGAGCTCTCATCACTGCATTGGCACCCGATCCGATCCCGGCAGCGATAGGTCTTGCCCTGATGTGGTGGCTGACCCTGCGGATCAGCCTTTACCGGCGAGAACCGGCACTCGCGTCTGCTCGATAATGCCGTCGATCAAGCCGTACTCGACCGCCTCCTGGGGCGTGAGAAAGAAATCGCGGTCGGTGTCGCGCTCGACCCGCTCCAGCGGCTGGCCGGTGTGCTTGGCGATCAGCTCGTTCAACACGCCCCTGATTCGGATGATCTCGCGGGCGTGGATGTCGAGGTCGCTGGCCTGACCGAGCTCGGCAGCGAGAATCGCTTGCCCTTCGCGCCGGCCATCAGCACCACGGTGCCGAAGCTGGCCGCGCGCCCGATGCAAACCGTCGAGATGGGCGACTGCACGTACTGCATGGTGTCGTAGATGGCAAGGCCGGCCGTCACCGCGCCGCCGGGCGAGTTGACGTAGATCTGAATCTCCTTCCCAGGGTCGTCGGCCGCGAGGTACATGAGCTGGGCGACGACGAGGTTGGCGACCACGTCGTCGATGGGCCGGCCGATCAGGATGATGCGGTCCTTCAGCAGCCTCGAGTAGATGTCAAAAGTCCGCTCGCGGTTGCCGCCCTCGTTCTCGACCACCGTCGGGATGTACGCCAATCTGGATGGCAGCTTACGAGAAACCATTCGCGGAGGAGGCAGGCCTCCCCCGCGAGCTTGGGAGACGGCCGGAGGAAATCCGGCCTGCGTCTCCACCTCGTCGACATCTAAATGTTGCTCGCCCCGGCTGACTTCTTCGCCGGCCTCCGCAAAGGCGTGAGGCCGAGGCTGCCTCAGGCGATGCGAGATTTCCGCACCTCGCGTGGCCGCGGGCGGCTGATGAAGCTGCATTTCCGGGAACCGGCCTTCCACTACGAGGCATGGCATCACACGGGTGCGGGTAGGCTGGAGGTTGGTTTGCATTTCGAAGGTT
>VBII01000182.1:0-8233 GCA_005887735.1 Chloroflexota bacterium | reverse complement strand
TTTGATTTCTTCCGCGCCCGCATGGTTGAAGTCAAGGCTAGCCTTCCCCGCGCTGAGCTCGAGCCATGGGACCGCGGCTGGTCGCGCCTCTACGAGACGCTGCCCGCGGCGCGGCTCGACGACGAAGTGCTGAGCCAAGCGGTGGATTGCATGACCGGGTATGTGGTCACGCTGCAACCCTTGCTCGAGGAGTTCTTGAAGGAGAGGCGATGAGAACAGTTGAGGTCAGCGACGAGCTTCAGCGATACCTCGACGGCCTGGTGGCGACGCGCGATCCCGTCCTCGCCCGAATGGAGGAAGAGGCGCATCGCGAGAACATCCCCATCGTCGACCCACACGAAGGACAGCTGCTTTACCTGCTGGTGAAGATCGCGAGGGCGAAGCGGGTCCTGGAGCTCGGCACGGCGACGGGCTACAGCGGCATCTGGCTCCTTCGCGCCACCGAAGGAGGGACGCTGACCACGTTCGAGCTGGACCACAAGCGCGCGCAAAGGGCTCGCGCGAATTTTTCCGATGCCGGCATGGGCAAGCAGGCACTGGTCATGGAGGAGGATGCAGTGACCGGGCTCGAGAAGCTCGACCAACGCTTCGACGCGTGCTTCATCGACCTGCTGAACGTGTTTCCCTCAGAGGACACGACGCAGCGCGCGCTCGAGCTATGCCTGGAGCGACTCGACGCCGGAGCGCTTCTGATGGCCGACAATGCCCTCCGGCAGGGTGAGGTTGTGAGCCCCAAGAACCAGCAGGCCCGAAACGTCGCCCGTTACAACCAGCTGGTGGCGAAGCACCCGCGATTGGAAAGCGTCGTCATCCCCATCCGCGACGGCCTCTCGGTTGCGCGCGTCAGGGACTAACCGCCGGGATAGTCCGGACTATCCGCATATTTCACCCTTCGGACTGCGGTGTTAGTCCGGACTATCCGGTCGCCGGCTTCGCTTCGTCTCCCTCGATCCAGTACGTGCCGTCGGCGGCGTGCTCCTTCTTCCAGATCGGCACGCTCTCCTTCAGCCGGTCGATACCCCACCTGCATGCCTCGAATGCCTCGTGCCGGTGCGGGCACGACACCGACACGACGACCGACACCTCGCCGATCTCGAGCTTCCCGGTGCGGTGGGCCATCGCCACGCGGGCGGCCGGCCAGCGCTCTTTGATCTCATCACCGATCTTGCGCATCTGGTCGCGGACAATCCCGCTGAACGTGCATATCGCCCCCGCGCCGGGATGAGTCACGACTGCCTCCAGCTCACGAGCGTCGATCGGTCCCGTCGTGACGTCGTAGCGCACTCAGCGACCTCCGCTGACGGGCGGTATGAACGCCACCTCGTCGCCGTCCGCCACGACCGCGCTCCAGTCGCTGACCTCCTGGTTGATGGCGCCGCGCACGGCCTTGCGATCGCTCTCGAGCGCCGGATGCTTGCGGCGCAACACGCCGTAAACGTCTTCCAGGGTCGCGCCGGGTTGGACCTGGAGCGCTTCGGTCTCGGTGCCCGATTGCTCGCGCAACCGCGCGAAGAATCTCACCCGAACGGCGATCGCTACAGCCACAAGGCCATGTTACTTATTGGGCTCCCGTACGCCCCCACCCCGGCCCGCCCCGGCAAGCGGGGAGGGGGAAACGAAAACATGGACCTCTTTGCCTGAGTCGAGCGCTCGCTCCACCGTCGTCCGGGTGCCTTTCGAGCTCCCGTCCCAGAACGCCACCAGGACATCGCATGCATCGACGAGCCGCTGGTTGCGCGCCGCGGACTTGCCGGCGTCCGCCAGCTCGTCGAACGAGGCCGGGATCACCTGGACCGGAATCCCTTTCTCGCGGGCCGCCTTGGTGGCGGCGGCGTCCACACCGCTGGCGCTCCCGGTGATGATCGACGCGCGGCGCGGAAGCGATCCGATGTAGTCAGTGACGCGCACCGGATCGGAGAAATGGCGACTGCCGACGATGGCGACCCGCAACTAGCCGGCTGCTGATCCGCTCTTGCCGATCATCTTGATGTTCTTGTCGAACATGTCGCGCAGCTTCGCCGCCTGGCGGTCGTAATCGTCGGGATCCGGCCAGCTGTCACGGATGTCAAGCACCTCGCGCGGCACGCCGGGCACCCGGTTTGGGATGTGAAGACCGAAGACGGGATCGACGTGCGTGGAGACGCCGCGCAAATCGCCCTGCAGCACCGCACGCACGATCGCCCGCGTGTGCGCGATCGACATTCGCTCCCCGACTCCATACCGGCCTCCGACCCAACCGGTGTTGAGCATCCAGACGTCGGCGTGATGCCGCTTGACCCGCTCGATCAGCATGTCGGCGTATCGCTCGGGCGGCAAGACGAGAAAGGGCGCCGCGAAGCAAGTGCTGAAGATCGGCTCGGGCTCGGTCACCCCACGCTCGGTGCCGGCCACCTTGGCCGTGTAGCCGCTGAGAAAGTAGTGGCGGATCTGGTCCTCTTCCAGTCGCGAAACCGGCGGCAGCACGCCGTATGCGTCGGCCGAAAGGAACATCACGTTGTGCGGATGGCTGCCGGTCCCGGTCAGCACAGCGTCGGGTATCAGATCGATCGGGTACGCCGCCCGGGTGTTCTCAGTCTTCTCATCGGAGTCGTAATCCGGTACTCGGGTGCGGGGGTCGTAAACGACGTTCTCCAGAATCGTGCCGAAGCTCTCGGTCGCCGCGTAGATCTCGGGCTCGGACTCCTTGTGGATGCGAATCGTCTTCGCGTAGCAGCCACCTTCGAAGTTGAAGACTCCGCGGTCGCTCCAGCCGTGCTCGTCGTCGCCGATCAGACGGCGCGAAGGCTCGGCCGACAGGGTGGTCTTTCCCGTCCCGCTCAGCCCGAAGAAAAGGGCCACGTCGGATCCGTCCGTGTTGGTGTTGGCGGAACAGTGCATCGGAAATACGTTCTGGGCTGGAAGCAGGTAGTTCAGAGCGGTGAAGATCGATTTCTTGATCTCCCCGGCGTAGCCGGTGCCGCCGATCAGCACCATTCGGCGGCCGAGGTTGACCAGGATGAAGGTCTCGCTGCGCGTTCCGTCAATGGCCGGGTCGGACTGCATGGAGGGCAGCGCGATGACCGTGAAGTCAGGCTCGAGGTTCATCAGCTCGTCCGCGTTGGGGCGGATGAAGAGGTTGCGCGCGAAGAGGCTGTGCCAGGCCAGCTCGGTGATGACGCGCACCCTGAGCCGGAAGCGGGGATCCGCGCAGGCGAAGACATCCTGGGTGTAAACCTCGTGCGTGTCGCAGTACTCCCGCATCCGCCGATAGACGCCATCGAACTTGTCCGCGGCGATCGGCTGGTTGCCGGGATGCCACCAGATCGCGTCCTGGCTGGTCGGCTCCTTGACAAAGAACTTGTCTTTCGGCGACCGGCCGGTGTGCTTGCCCGTTTCGGCGGTCAGAGCGCCGGTGGAGACGATCGCCGCTTCTTCGCGGCGGATTGCATGTTCGTAAAGCGCGGCCGGGCTGAGATTGCGGCGTCCGACTGCGATCTTGTCAGTGGTGGCCACGGCTTTTCAGGATAAGGAACGAGCCGCGCTTCAGGCTTACGCGATGCGCGCGCGGCGACTGCTGGCGCGCCGTCGCTGCTTGCCGCTGACGTAGTCGACCAGGATGTACTCCCCGAGGCGGTCCGGCGAGACGAAGAACGCGCGACCCTTGTTGATGCGCGTCATCTGGTTGATGAACTCCGTCAGGTAAGGCCCGCGCTCGAGCATGAACGTGTTGATCACGATGCGGTCGCGCGTGCAGCGCTTGACCTCACTCAGCGTCTGCTGAATCGTCTTGTAGGTCGGTGGGTAGGCGAAAGAGGCGCGCCCGTTTTCTTCGAGGTGGGCCGTCGGCTCGCCGTCCGTGATCATGATCACCTGTCGGTTGCCGCGGTGCTTCGCCAGGAGCGACCGGGCGAGCTGGAAACCGTGCTGCATGTTGGTCCCGTACACGTAGTCGTTCAGGGCCAACTGCGGCAGCGTGTGAGGTTTCAGCTCGACCGCGTAGTTCGAGAACCCGACCACATAGAGAGAGTCGCGCGGGTACTGGCTGCGGATCAACGAGTCAAGCGCGATCGCCACCTTCTTGGCGGCCAGGAAGCAGCCGCGGAGGAACATCGAGCGGCTCATATCGATCATCAGCACGGTCGAGGCCTGGGACATGTGCTCGGTGCGGTGGACGACGAAGTCCTGCGGCGCCATCTTCACCGGCACCTTCGGACCCTCTCGCACGATCGAGTTGAAAAGCGTCTCCTTCATCTCGAGCAGGAATGGGTCGCCGTACTCGTATTGCTTCAGCTCGTCTGAGGCGTCGATGCCGGCGCCGCCGCGCCACAGCTGGTGCTGGCCCATCCTTGTTTTCTTGAGCTGGTCGAAGATGTCGCGCAACGCGGATTGGCCGATCCGCCGCATGCCGCGCGGCGTCAGCTCGAGGCGGCGGCCCTTGCGCTCGACGTAGCCGGCCTTCTCGAGCACGTCGGTCACCTGGCGCAGCTGGTCGAGCGCCTGGCGCGCCTCCGGTCCGAGCAGCTCCTGGGCGAGCGAACGGTCCACGTCGTCGGGCCGGAAGCTTCCCCGTTCGAGCTGCGACTCCAGGCGGTCCATCCGCTGCAGACGCTCCATCAGCCCCATCGCCTCGCCCATCGAAAGCGGGTCCTCGCCGAAGAAGGGGTAGCGCTCCGCCAGCTCCGACGGCGGCATCATCGCCTGCATGAAGCCGGACAGACGCGCGAGCTCGAGACGCAGGGAGTCGTCCTGCAGGAGCGCGTCCATCATCTGGCGGAGCTCCTCGCGTGCCTCCGGACTGAGGCTCTGGAGCAGCGACTGCATCTGCGCCATCTGTCGCTGCAGGTGTTCGAGCAGCTCGTCGAGGCTGTTGATGCCGGGCGGGAACATGTCGCCGAACTTCTGCATGAAGCCGTTGAAGTCCGGTGTTCGGCCCTCCATGCGCTGCTCGAGCATCTTGTTCAGCTCGCGAACCATGTCGCGGACTCGCGAGAGGTCCTGGCCCTGCATCTGCTCCAGCGATCCCTTGATGCCCTGGAACATCTGGTCCAGCACCTGCTTCTGCAGCTGCTGCATCAGCTCCTCGAACTTCTGCCGCGCGGCGTCGTCGACGAACTCGTAGTTGCGCAGGCCCTTTACCCGCCCGCCCAGGTCGTCCGGCAATCGATCGAGCTGCTCCTGCCGCTGCCTGGCGATCCGGTCCAGCAGCTTCTTCGCCTCCAGCGTCGCCTCGTTGAGGCGCCGCTCGATGCCGCCGCGCTCGGTGTCGATCACGTCCTGCACCTTCTGGCGCAGCTCCTCGACAGTGGAGTCGAGGTTGTAACGACCCAGCTCGCGCTCGCGCGACTCGCGAAGCTGTTTCAGGAGCTGCTCGAGGCCTGACATGTTCGGCGAGCCCCAGCGCAGGAACCGCTGCAGGGCGGCATTCAGGTCGCCGTAGTTCATCAGGTCGTCGGACAGCGCGTCGAGGACATCGCCCGCATCGAGGTCGTCGAGCTTTTGGGTTCCGTCCCACCGCGAGTATCGGAACGTCACCCGATCACGCTAGCAGGCCGCCAACCTCCCAAGGCACGTTCGATGGCACGGGCCGCGCGCAACGCGACGAGGTCGTTCCAGTTGCGCGCCACCACCTGGACCCCGATGGGCATGTTCTCGGGCGAGCTGCCCGCACGCACGACGACACAGGGGTTGCCGCTCAGGCTGTAGGGAATCGTGTAGGTGTACTGGTGGTCGTGCAGGGCCTTGGCGCGGTAGAGCGGCGCGACGCTCGGCGCGACGGGGCTCAGGACGAGATCGAAACGCGTCATGAAGTCGAGCACCAGCCTGCGGAAGTCGTCCCAGCGCCGGTACAGCCGGTCGTGGCTCATGTGCTTTCTGCCCCAGTACCCGAGCGTGACCAGGTGGGCCTCGTTAAGGCCTGGCGGGCGCTCCTCCGTGACGACGCACCCCTCGGCGCCGAGGGCTTTGGCCGCGGCGCGAACGGCGGCGGCGATCGCGGGGGTGGGCTTCATGATGCCGTCGTCGCTGTACCAGGCAACCTTCAGCCCAGGCAGCTTCGGGGTGCGCTTGGGCAGCGGGACCGGCACGACGCCGGAATCGAATCCGTCGGGTCCGATCAGAACCGGGAGCACCAGCGCGAGGTCGCTTACGTAGCGGGCCATCGGACCGACCTGACTCCGGGGGTCGCTGAGGCCGCCGGGCAAACCATAGCCGCCGGTCACCGGGATCAGACCGGCGGTGGGTTTGAGCGCGGCAACCCCGCAGTAGTGGGCTGGAATGCGGATGCTTCCACCCGAGTCGCTCCCGATCCCCATCGGCGACCCACCGGCCGCGATGATCGCGGCCTCGCCGCTGCTGCTGCCGCCTGGCGAGCGGTTGACGTCGTAGGGATTACGCGTGCCGCCGTGCAGCGGGTTCCAGCTGTCGGTGCCGACGCCGCCCGGTGGGCAGTTCGTCTTGCCGATCAGGATCGCCCCGGCGCGCCGCATCCTGGCGACCGCCGTGGCGTCATGGTCTGGGACATTCGCGCGCAGCATGCGCAGGCCGGCGGTCGTGGGCAGGCCGGCCGTGTTGAAGATGTCCTTGGCCGTGAACGGCACGCCGTGCAGCGGCCCCAGCGCGTTCTTGCGCTTGTTGTGGCGGTCTGCCGCCCGAGCCTCCTTGATCGCGCTTTCCGCGGTCGCGAAGACGACCGCGTTGAGCCGAGGGTTGACCGTATGGATGTGCTCGAGGTGGGCCCGCACCACCTCGACCGAGGACACTTTCTTGTCCCGGATCGCGCGGGCCAGCCATGCCGCCGGCGCGCCGATCACGTCTCGCATCGCGGGGAGCTTAGACGCTCCGAACCGCGTTTGAACTTGCTAGACCGTGTCTCCGGGCTTGATGTCGAGGACTTTGACGCTGTTGCCGACCAGCTCCTGCAGCTGGTCCGGGCGCCCCGCCAGGATCGGAAACGTGCCGAAATGCATGGGGACGACCGTCTTGACCCCCAGCAGCGAGGCGGCCTTGGCCGCCCGCTCAGGACCCATTGTGTAAAAGCCGCCGATGGGCAGGAAGGCGACGTCGAACTTGTCCAGCTCCGCGATCACCGACATGTCGCCGAACACGTCAGTGTCCCCGGCGAAGTAGACGGTGAAGCCGTTCTCGAACTCGATTACGAATCCGCAAGCTTGACCCCCGTAGACGATCCCGCCGTTGTCGGTGATGCCGCAGGAGTGCTCGGCATGGACGAGCGTGGCCTTGATGCCGTCGGCGTCGATGGTGCCGCCCTGGTTGCCTCCGATGATCTTGTCGCCGTCGAGCCCTTTCGAGCCGAGCCAGACGCTTATCTCGTGGTTGCAGATGATCGTCGGCTTGGTGCGGCGCGCGATCTCGACCGCGTCATGTATGTGGTCGAAGTGGCCGTGCGTGATGAGCATCAGGTCGCATTTGTCGACGGTCTTCAGCTTGTCCGGGGTCACCGGGTTGTTCATCACCCAGGGGTCGATGAGGACTTCCTTCCCTTTGGCGCTGCGGGCCTTCCACGTGCCGTGGCCCAGCCAGGTGAAGCTCACATCAGAGTTGAGCGCCATCGAAACTGCCCCCTTACTCAGACCCGCGGAAAAGCTGATTCTCCCACAGCAATCGCGCGCTCGCGCCGGACCGCCAGTAGGCTCGCGGTCCAGATCGCGAGCACACCAATCACCCCCAGCTCCGCCATGAGACGCAACACCAGGAGATCGGAGTAACCGCTGATCAACAAGGTCTGCATCCGGTTGTGGCCGGGACCGATCAGCAGGTAGCCCGCCGCCACGAGCGCCAACACGGTCCAGTCGCGCCGGCGGACACCCCAGGCGACCAGGATGAGGATAGGCAGGAGGAGCAGCACGAGGTGGGTGCCCCACGAATAGCTGGCGACGATTGGCGTCAGCGCAACCACCGCCGCCGCCTCCAGCGACCGACCGGCTCGAGCTGTTGCCGGCGAGCGGAGCACGAATAAGGTGATAGCCACCGCGGCGACCGCGATCACCGCTGTGATGACGCGCGCTGCCGGCGGGCTGCCGCGCGCCACACCCAGGAAGGTGTCCGGTTGCAGGAGTCGCGTGATGGTCCCGCCGGGGGAGTGATTCTCGTATAGGCCGGTACCGGCGCTGATCGTCGGAAAAACGGAGAACAAATACTCGAACAGGTACTGCGGCGCCGCCAGCAGCCACAGGCCGAGCCCGGCGACGATCGCCGCCGCCAGCATCGACCAACGCCTGGCCCACAGGATCAGCAG
>VBII01000181.1 GCA_005887735.1 Chloroflexota bacterium | reverse complement strand
CTGCGCGTCTCCTTTGAGGTGGCGTGCTCGCCGGACCACGCGTTCGAGACCTGGACCGAGCGGGCGACCGCCTGGTGGCCGCCCGAACACACGGTGTCCCACCATCCCCGGGCAGAGATCGTGTTCGAACCCCGCCCTGGCGGCCGCATCATCGAGCGCACTCCGCAGGGACAAGAGATCGACTGGGGCGAGATCGTGCGCTGGGACCCACCCCGCGGCCTCAGCTACAGGTGGCACATCGCGACCGACCCGGCAAACGCGACCGAGGTCGACATCGTCTTCCGCGAGCTGCCCGACTCCACGACACGCGTCGAGATAGAGCAGGCCGGCTGGGACCGCCTCGGCGAGATCGGCCAGGCGTTGCGCGACGCGTACCAGGCGGGGGGGCGGCGTGCTGCCTTCGTACACCGCGGCGGCGCGGAGCTAGAACGAGGCCCTGGTCAGTCGCCAGAACCGCCCCGGCGGGTACATCGGGTCGGCGGTCACGAGGGGGACGTCGAGCGCGTAGTCGCCGAGCACGAGGTGCTCATGCCCTTCCACCGTGCTCGACGGCAGCGGCTTGTCGATGACGATCTTGTTCGCATCCAGCCGCTGACGAAGCACCATGCCGGGCCACTCGGCCAGGTCCACGTCGTCGGCGGAGATCAGGTCCGATTGCGCGCCCCACGGAGTCGTATAGGTCGCGATCGACTGGTTGCGCGCGATGACGCGCCGGACGTGCAGCACGGCGGACATCGCAGCGATGAGCGCCCGGGCGCTGTTGAAAGCGAGGTCGAGGGAAGGCGGGCCCATCACGCATCCGTACAGCACAACCGTGTGGCTGTCGATCGACGCGTTGGCCGCGAAAAGGAAGTTGGCGCCGGTGTCGAAGCCGGAACCGGTCTTGATGCCGACGATCCCGTCCTTCCCCAATACGCTGTTGACGTTGTAGACGGTCCCCGCCAGGGGCAGATTCGCCTGGCCCATGGCGACGATCTGGTCGAAGACCGGGTTCTGCATCGCCACCATGCCCAGGTTCAAGAGGTCGGTGGGCGTGCTAACGCTCGCGGCTGAGGCGCCGGCGGGGTCGGCGAACTTGGTGTGCGTCAGGTGCATGGCTGCCGCGCGGGCGTTCATCTTGTCCACGAACGCCTGGATCGAGCCGGCATCCCATCGGGCGACCGTCTCGGCCAGGTTGTTCGCCGACGGGATGAGCATCCCTTCGAGGACCTGCAGCTCGCTGAGCTGCTCGCCGGCCTCGACCCTCACCACCGACTGCTTGTCCTGCAGGTCTGCCTCGTAGGCCTGGACGTCGGCGTCTGCCAGCGTGATCGCCGGACCGTCTTCGTCCTTCTTCAGGGGCTTGTCCTCGAGGACGATGAGCGCGGTCATGACCTTGGTCACGCTGGCCGCCGGGAGGGTCTTCTCGTTGCCCGAGCTGGCCAGGAAGCCAAGTCCCGACACGGCGACCGCCGCCGCTCCCTGGGACGGCCAGGGGAGCGCCGGCGCGGTGCCGGGAACGACGTCGGTCGGCGGCAGCTTCGCTGGAGCGGTCACCGCCGGTATCGGGCGGAAGTAGTTCAGGGCAGCCGCCGCGACGATGATCAACAGCAGCGCGGCCCCCGCGCGCACCCGCATTTCCGAAAACGTTACTTGACGGCGCGCTCGCGAAGGCGAAGCAGGTCAGCCACGGGCAGCAGCAGCCCACCCTGCACGAAGAGCGAGAGCACGACCATCGCGTACGCAAGAACGGACACGTCCGGGTTCACCTGCGGGTAAGCGGCGACGGACAGGGCAAGAGCGACGGACAGCGCGCCTCGCAACCCGCCCCACAGCGTCATGTGCCTCCATCTCCAGGGGATGGAAGCGCCGCGAGGATCGACCAGACCGAGCAGCCCGTAGACGGGGATGGCGCGCGCCGCGAGCATGATCCCGTAGGCGCCAAGGGCCAGCCCGGCAAGCGGCAGCAGCCGGTGGGCCGGCAGAGCGATGCCGACGATCAGGAACAGGACGGCATTGAGCACGAACGCGAGCAGGTTCCAGAACCCGTGCAGCTGTGTGCCCTGCAGGCGGCCGGTCCGGCTTCCATATCGCGCGACCACGACTCCGGCGGTCACCACCGACACGACACCCGAGGCGTGGATGACGTCGGCGCCCAGATACGAGCCGTAGGCAGCGACGAGCGTGGTCAGGATCTCGAGCTCGGCATCCTTCACCAGGCGCAGGAACAGAACGGCGACGCTGCCGGCAGCCAGCCCGATGGCGACCCCGGCAACAGTCACGAACGCAAAGCGCAGCCCCGCGTCCGTTAGCGACGGATGGCCGGTCAGGATGGTGCCCAGCACGGCGGAGAACACAGCTACCCCGGTGCCGTCGTTGAAAAGGCTCTCGCCGTCGAGGATCGCTTCCAGCCCGCGTGGCGCACCAAGCCTGCGCAGCATGCTCACGACCGCGATCGGGTCGGTGGCTGCCACGATGGAGCCGAGCAGGAACCCACTCGCCCAGTCGAGGCCCAGGCCGAAGTGGACCAGGACGGCGATCAACACGACGGTCAGGAACACGCCCACGGTGGCGAGCAGGCTGATCGGCACGATGCGCCGCCACACCTCCTCCAGGTCGAGAGCCAGCGATGCCTCGAAGACGAGGCCGGGCACGAAAGCCAGGAGGATTAGATCCGGCCCGACGGGTGGCAGGCGGAGTCCCGGTATGAGCCCGATCAGGATGCCGCCGGCGGCCAGCAGCACCGGGTATGGCACCGTCGGCGCCGTCCGCGAAACCAGGCGCATGGCGGTCGCGGCCACGCCGAGCAGGATCAGGAAGAACAGAAAGCTCTGCGCGGTGCTCATCGAGACGCCAGTCGACCTCCTGCCGACCAGACTTCCCGGCACACCACAGAGTCGGCGAGCCGTCGACTCGCCTCGCGGCATTCTACTTTCTGGTTGCGCTTATCCTCACGGTTCAGTGAAGGCGCTCGTGAAAGCCAAAGCGGAGCCCGGGTTGTGGCTGCAGGACGTCCCTGAACCCATGCCGGGCCCAGGCGAGGTTCTGATCCGCGTCCTCCGCACCGGGATCTGCGGCACCGACCTCCACATCGAGAGCTGGAACGAGTGGGCCCAGCACACGATTCACCCTCCGCTGGTCGTCGGGCACGAGTTCGTGGGCGAGGTGGTTGAGCTGGGTGAAGGCGTGGCCTCCGTGTTCCCCGGCGAGATCGTGGGCGCCGAGGGCCACATCACGTGCGGCCGCTGCCGCAACTGCCTCGCCGGCCGCCGGGCTCTGTGCGCGAACACCGTCGGCATCGGCGTGCAGCGCGACGGGGCGTTCGCGGAGCTCATCGTCATGCCGGCCGGCAACCTCTGGCCGCACTTGACGAAGATCGACCTCGACGTCGCCTCGATCTTCGACCCGTTCGGCAACGCGGTCCATGTGGCGACGCAGTTTCGCCTGGTGGCTGAGGACGTGCTCATCACTGGGGCCGGGCCGATCGGCATCATGGCCGCGATGGTCGCTCGCCACAACGGCGCCCGCTTCACGGTCATCACGGACGTCAGCGATTACAGGCTCGAGCTGGCGCGCAGGGTCGGCGTGACGAAGGCCGCCGACGTGCGCAAGACGCGGCTCGATCAGGTCCAGCAGGAGCTGGGCATGAAAGAGGGCTTCGACGTCGCCTTCGAGATGTCGGGCGTTCCCAGCGCCTTCCGCGAGATGATCGACAACATGGCGCATGGAGGCCGCATCGCCATGCTCGGGCTTCCGGACCACGAGTTTCCGATCGACTGGACGCAGGTGGTGTTCAAGATGCTGACGGTCAGGGGCGTGTACGGACGTCAGATCTTCGAAACCTGGTACCAGATGTCTGTCTTCGTGCAGAGCGGCCTCGACATCTCCCCGGTCATCACCCATCGATTTCCTTACCGCGAGTACAAGGAAGCCTTCGCCGTGGCGCACAGCGGGCAGTGCGGCAAAGTCGTTTTGGATTGGAGCTCCTGATGTTCGAACGAATGCGGTCCCACCTCACCCAACAGCTCGAAGAGATACGCAGCGCGGGGCTGGAAAAGCCGGAGCGTTTGATCACGACTCCTCAACGCTCGATCGTCGGCGTCGCTGAGCGGGACGTGCTCAACCTCTGCGCCAACAACTACCTCGGGCTCGCGGATCACCCGGCGGTGGTCGAGGCCGCGAGGGAGGCGCTCGACCGCTGGGGCTACGGGATGGCCTCTGTGCGCTTCATCTGCGGCACGCAAGAGGTGCACAAAGAGCTCGAGGCGGCTCTGACCGAGTTCCTGGGCACGGAGGACACAATCCTCTACTCATCCTGCTTTGACGCCAACGGTGGAATCTTCGAAGCTCTGCTCGACGAGCGGGACGCGGTCATATCGGACGCGCTGAACCACGCGAGCATCATCGACGGCATCCGGCTCTGTAAGGCGAAACGCTTCCGCTATGCCAACCGTGACATGGACGAGCTCGAGCGCCAGCTGAGGGACAGTGCGGACTCGCGCTTCCGCATGGTGGTCACTGATGGCGTGTTCTCGATGGACGGCTACATGGCGCCGCTTCCTCAAATCTGCGAGCTGGCCGAGCGTTACGACGCGATGGTGATGGTCGACGACTCACACGCCGTTGGCTTCATCGGGCCCAACGGCCGCGGCACCCACGAGCACCATCGCGTGATGGGCAGGATCGACGCCCTGACAGGCACCCTCGGGAAGGCGCTGGGAGGCGCCAGCGGCGGCTACGTCTCGGGCCGCAAAGAGCTGGTCGCCATGCTGCGCCAGCGCTCGCGGCCCTACCTGTTCTCCAATTCGGTCGCTCCGCCGATCGTGGCTGCGAGCTTGAAGGTGCTGGACCTGTTGCGCAACGCAAAAGACCTCCGCGACCGGCTGGCCGAAAACACCAGGTTCTTCCGCGCCCGCATGACCGAGGAGGAGTTCGAGATCCTCCCTGGAGACCACCCCATCGTTCCAGTGATGATCGGGGACGCCTCGCTCGCCTCCCGGATGGCCGCAGTGATGCTGGAAAAGGGCGTCTACGTCATCGGCTTCTCCTACCCCGTCGTGCCCCAGGGCAAGGCCCGAATTCGGGCCCAGGTCTCGGCGGCACACTCCCAGGAAGAGCTGGACCGGGCGGTGCGGGCCTTCGTCGAAACCCGCACCGAACTAGCCCCCTGAACAGCCCGGTAGCGCAAGCCGGAAAAGCGTTTTCCGGATACATGAGCGAGCACGAGCGGATGCTGGTCCGGCTGGGCAGGCTGCTGGAGCAGATCGCACGCCCCCACTCCTGCAACGAGCTGCTGCCGGTCGAGGTCCAGACCAACCTCTGGCATCTCGGCGTCCCATGCAACGAGCTCACGCCTCGCGACGAGCTGGTGTCCCGCCTCTGGGCGCGCAAGCGCAGCCTACTGTCGGCGGTCCAGCCGGAATGGACGGGTCCCGGAGTCACGCCCCCGAGCGCAGCCTGACCTCTGACCCGGCGGCCGAGGCCGCGCAGGAGGCCGGTCTCACCTACACGTCCGACGGGGAGCCGGGCATCAGCCGGATCCGCCGGGGCAAGCGCTTCGATTACGTCGGCCCCGACGGGAGGGCAATACGCGAGGAAGCCGTCCTCGATCGCATCCGATCCCTGGCCATCCCGCCCGCGTGGGAGCACGTCTGGATATCGACCCGGCCTCGCGGCCACCTCCAGGCGACCGGCCGCGACGCCCGCGGCCGCAAGCAGCACCTCTATCACCCACGCTGGCGCGAGACGCGCGACGCGAACAAGTTCGACCGTATGGCCGGCTTCGCGAAAGTGCTGCCACGAATCAGGAGACGCGTCACACGCGACCTACTGCGGGAGGGCCTTCCGAAAGATAAGGTCGTCGCCACAATCGTTCGCTTGCTCGAGACCACCTATGCGCGGATCGGCAACGAGGAGTACGCACGGCAGAACCGGTCGTTCGGACTGACCACGCTGCGCGATCGCCACGTCGAGGTGAGCGTGGTCAAGCGATGTGAAGAGCTGCCCGGACAGCATCTATTCCAGTACGTCGATGCCGAAGGCGAGCGAGGCACCGTGACGTCCGACGATGTGAACACGTACCTGCGAGAGGTCACAGGCGAAGACTTCACCGCCAAGGATTACCGAACGTGGGCCGGCACGGTGCTCGCCACCTGTGCCCTGCGCGCGCTGACGGGATTCGAGTCGGACGCCGAGGCGAAGAGCAGGTTGATCGCAGCGATCGACACGGTGGCGCACAAGTTGGGGCACACCCGCGCGGTGTGCCGCCGCTCCTACGTCCACCCGGCGGTGGTCGACGCATATATGGACCGAGTGCTCGACCGACTCGACGGCAAATCAGATGAAGCAGCCGTCCTAGCTCTTCTACGGCGCCAATCGCGAAAGAGAGTGCCTCAACCCAGAGCGGCCTAGATGAAAGACATCGGGCTCCTGGCAATTCGAGTCGTCCTGGGCGGTCTGCTGGTCGTCGCTTTCGCGATGTTGAGCGACACGCTCAAGCCGAAGATGTTCGCCGGCCTGTTCTCGGCCGCGCCATCAGTTGCGACGGGAAGCCTCCTGGTGAGCGGGCTCGCGATGGGTGCGGCGAAGGACGCCAAGTACGCGTCAGGCATGGTCGTCGGCGCGATCGCGTTGGTGTGCTTCAGCGTCGCGGCGGCGTTCCTGGTCAAGCGGCTTGGCTCGATCGCCGGCAGCGCGATCGGCTGGCTGGCCTGGGCGATTACCGCGCTCGGCTTCTACTGGCTCTTCCTGAGGTGACCGGGCGCGGATGGCCGCAGCTCGAGCCTGGGGAGATCGGACCTCACAGGATCAAGGACTACCTGCTGCGCTTCGCCTTCGGCGCGGCGATCTCGCTCCTCGCGGCGTTGGTGGGGATGGCGGTCGGGCCGAAGCTGGGCGGGATCTTTCTCGGCTTCCCCGCCATCCTGCCCGCCTCGCTCACCCTGATCCAGAAGAAGGCCGGCAAGGAGGAGGCGGCGGTCGACTCTGAAGGAGCGATCCTCGGGGCGATTGCGATGGTCGTGTTCGCTCTGCTGGTCGCGGTGAGTGTCCAGGCCTGGGGCGTGGTGCCGAGTCTGGCCGCCGCTCTCGTTGCATGGACCGTCGTGGCGATCGCGCTTTATGCGCTCGTGATGGCGGTCTTCCACCGCGAGCCTCGCCCTTAATCGGTCCGGACTTCGTTCCCGTCCTGCGCCCACCGCGTGTGATATGCACCATCGCGGTCGACGCGGTGATAGGTATGCGCGCCGAAGTAGTCGCGTAGGCCCTGGATCAAGTTGGCTGGCCCGCGGGCGCGACGGTAGCCGTCGTAGTAGGCGAGAGACGATGCAAACGCGGGAATCGGGATGCCCCGGTCGACCGCCGTCTTGACCACGCGGCGCCATGCGGGCTGCGCATCCGCCAGCGCGTCCTTGAAGAAAGTCGCGAGCATGAGGCTCGGGAGGTCGGGCGATTCTTCGTAGGCCTCCTTGATGCGGTCGAGGAACTTCGCGCGGATGATGCACCCGCCTCGCCAGATGGTCGCCAGCGCTCCAAGGTCGAGGTTCCAGCCGTGTTCCTTCGAACCCGCGGCCAGGTGCTCGAAACCCTGGGCGTAGGCGACGATCTTCGATGCGTACAGCGCTTCCTGGACGTCATCGACCAGGCCGCTCGGCGCCTTTCCGGAGACCGCGGGTCCGGCCAGCACGCCAGATGCATTGACGCGCCGTGCCTTCTGGCTCGACAGCATGCGGGCGAATACTGCCTCCGTGATGCCGGTCAGCGGCACGCCGAGCTCGAGCGCCGACTGGCTCGTCCAGCGCCCGGTGCCTTTCTGCTCGGCCTCGTCCTCAATGGCGTCCACCAGGGGGCGACCGTCATCGCGCTTGGCCAGCACGTGAGAGGTGATCTCGATCAGGTAGGACTGCAGGCGCCCGTTGTTCCAGTCCCTGAATATTGAGGCGAGCTCTTCGGCCGAGAGGCCGAGTGCGCTGCGCATCAGGTCGTACGACTCGGCGATCAGCTGGATGTCGGCGTACTCGATTCCGTTGTGGACCATCTTCACGAAATGGCCCGCGCCGTCCGGCCCGATGTAGGTGCAGCAAGGGACGCCATCGACCTTGGCCGCGATGGCGGTCAGCATCTCCTCCACGTGGGCGTAGGACGCCCGAGTTCCCCCGGGCATGAGGCTCGGTCCGTGGAGCGCTCCCTCCTCCCCACCCGACACCCCGCACCCGATGTAGCCAAGGCCGAGCTTTTCAACCGCGGCGGCGCGGCGCTGCGTGTCCTGAAAGAAGGAGTTGCCGCCGTCGATGATCGTGTCGCCCCGCTCCAGGACTTTGATCAGCGCGTCGATGCTCTCGTCCACCGGCGGGCCCGCGTTCACCATCACAAGCACGGCACGCGGCGGTTGTAAGAGCGACGCCAGCTCGTCTAACGTCGCAGCCGCCGCAAAGTCGCCTTCCTTGCCAAAGTTCGCCATGAACTCTTCCGTCCGGCGGTGCGTGCGGTTGTAAACGCCGACCCGAACTCCGTGCGAGGCGAGGTTGCGGGCCAGATTGAGGCCCATCGTGCCCAACCCCACAACACCCATCTCTTTACCGGGCATGTTGAAAACCTTACTCACATGCGTTTCCGGATTGAGGCGCAGGCTGAGGACGAAGCGTGGAGATTGACCGCCGTCGCATCCGCAGGCTCATCCAGCGCAGCCGCTCCAGGGAGCGGGCGCTGGATCGGCTGATCCGCGCCCAGCTGTGGCTAGACCCGGTGGCCGAGGCCGTGCAGACCGCCGTCGGCGGGTTCTACGACGCGCTGGGCACACCGGGCCGGGCGATCAAGGACGTGATGCACGGGACCAGGGTCCTCGGGCATCCCCTTCACCCGGCCCTGACCGACGTGCCTGTCGGGGCCTGGACGCTCGGCGTGCTCGCGGACTGGCTCTTTGTCGTCAGCGGGCGGGTGCCTCCGATCGCGGGAGACCTGGCGCTGGCAGCGGGCCTGGCAGGCGCCATCCTCGCGGCTCTGACGGGCTACACGGACTTCCACGAGACGGCGGGACACGAACGTCGCACCGCGGCGGTGCACGGGTTGACCATGACCGGCGTGATCGTGATCGAAGCCATCTCGCTCGTCATGCGGCTCAGCTCGCCCGACCTTCGACCCATCGCTGTCGTGTTGTCGACGTTGGCATGGCTGATCGTTGTTCTCGGTGCTTATGTGGGCGGGCACCTGACCTTCGGGATCGGCACCGCCGTCAATCACAACGCCTTCTACGACGGACCGACGGATTACGTGAAAGTAGGATCGCGAAACGATTTTCCCGAAGGAGAGATGAGGCGGGTGGAGGCGAATGGGCTGCCCGTGGTGATCCTGCGACGCGAAGGCTTGCTGCATGCCATCGGAGCGGTTTGCTCACACGCGGGGGGGCCACTGCACGAGGGGAAGGTGGAGGAGGGCGTCGTGACGTGCCCGTGGCACTCGTCGCGATTCAAGTTCGAGGATGGAAAGGTGGTCGGCGGCCCGGCGACTTTTGACCAGCCACTGCTGGTGGCAAGGGAGCGAGGCGGCGTCGTCGAAGTCAGGCTGGCGCACCCCATTAAGTAGTGCTTTTCGCGCCCCTCTCCCCGCCCTCTCCCTGTGGGGAGAGGGTGTCTTTGCACCTTAGTCGGCGATTACTTCCGCGGCGTTGTTCTCCGTTTCGACCACCCGGACCTTCAAGAGGCGCGCGGGTTTGAAGTGTGGCTCCAGGCGCTGAAACGCCGCGAGTGCGACGTTTTCCGCGGTCGGGATGACGCCCCGCAGGAAGTCCACGTCCCTGTTCAGATGGCGGTGGTCGACCGCGTCGACGAACTCGCGACGCAGGACGGCGTCCACGTGCTTGAGGTTGACGACCATGCCGGTCTCCGCATCGAGTGCGCCGCCGACTGTGACCTCGATCACGTAGTTGTGCCCGTGATCGGTCGCGCACGCGCCGAAGACGTCGCGGTTCTTCTCGTCGCTCCAGTCCTCGCGACACAGGATGTGCGCGGCGGCGAAGGTGGCGCGGCGCGTAATGCGCAGGCTGGCGGTCATGGGTCCATTCGCAAATTAGCACCGCTGAGGGGCGCGGATTCCCCGGAAGCGAGCCAAACGATCATGCGAGCGACGTCGGCCGGTTGCAGCACAGGTCCGACGCGGATCCGCGCGTCGCGGCCCTCAGCGGCAAGCGCCTCGGTGAGGCCCGCCAGCCCCGACTTGGCCGCCACGTAGCCGGCCATGCCCGGAAACTTCTCCGCGCCGGCCACGCCCGAGAGGCTCGACACGAACACGATCGACCCACCGCGATCCTGCATCAGCCTGAACGCCTCGCGGGAGCAGAGGAATGCACCGCGCAACCCGGAGTCGACCTGAACATCCCACTCGGCGGCGCTCAGCTCGGTGAAGGGGCGCTTGACCAGCACCGCAGCGCAGTGGACCAGCGCGTCCAGTGACTTCAAGCTGCTGAAAGCCTTCACGACCTGGTCCTCGTCGGATACGTCGCAGCCCTCGCGCCGGCTGAGCGAGACAACGTCCCAGCTCCGCGCGCGAAGCTCCCTGACGACTTCCGAGCCGATGCCCCCCGACCCGCCGGTGACGACCGCCCTCGAGCTCAACGAGCCGCGCCCTCCAGCACAGCCTCGTAACGATCGAGCGACCCCTCGAGCCCAAGTCGTCGCACCGCGCTGGCGCGGACGGCGGAACGGTCCAGCTCCATGCATTCATCGATGGCGCGGGCCAGCGAGGTCACGTCGTCCGGTTCGGCGAGGCGTCCGCTCACTCCGTCCTCGACGACCTCCGGTATGGCGCCTCGCCGGTAGGCGGCGACAGGACAGCCGGCCATCTGCGCCTCAGCGGCAACCATGCCGAACGGCTCGTCCCACCGAACCGCGCAGATCGTGACCGCGCTGCGCGCCATCAGCCGGCGCAGCTCATTTCGAGGCAGTGAGCCCAGCACTTCCGCCGCGCTGAGGTCGACCACATAAGCCGGATCGTAGTGCGCGCCTGCCACACTCACCGGCAGGCCCGCCTGCGTCGCGGCTGCGATCGCGTGCTCGATTCCTTTTTCCGGTGAGATGCGGCCGGCCACGAGTGCCACCCGATCCACCGAAGTGTTCAGCGCGGGAACCGGCCTGACCCCGTTGGGCAGGACGTGCCCCACCTCGACGCCGGCGCCGCGCCTCGACGATTGGCGGGAGGTGCAGCGTGTGGACCACCGGGAGATTGCGCGCCAGTCGAAAGGCCGGTGCGTCGAACGCGTGCTGGCTGACGACGTCAAACCCGGCAGCGGCAATGGACTCGAACATCGCCGACAGCGCAGCCTCGACCCCCGGCGCCGGGAGCGGCTCCCCGCCGCCGGGCATGACGAGGGCTGCCCTCGCATCGCGCGGCGCGGGCACCGTGGCCAGGCGCACGCCGTCCACCTCCGATCCTTCGGCGCAGTACAGCACGACGTCGTGGCCGCGTCCGGCCAGGCCCGTAGCAAGGTCGCAGACGAATGCCTGCGCGCCGCCTACCTGCGCCGGGCGAAGGGGCGTCACCGGCGAGGAGACGACGGCGATTCTCACGGCCGCGTCTTAGTCTGATCGGCGGGTCTTTGGATTACGAAGAGGCGGTCGCGACAGCTCCGCCGGGGTGGCGTCATTTCAGCATCCGTGACGTCGAGCGGCTACCCGATGCCGTGCGGCGCCGCGAGATGGCACGTATTCCTCGAGGTGAAGGGGACGATCGCGTGGTCCGCGCCTTGTTCTGGACGCTCGTGTACCACCTGGCGCCTGAGAAGTGGAACGAGCTGGCTCGGTTTGAGCCGATCCATCCCGCCCTCGTCGAAGCCCTGCCTCAGAGCCTCGACACCGCACTCGACGTCGGGGCGGGAAGCGGTCGCCTGACGGCGCACCTGGTCGCCCGATGCAGGCACGTGACCGCGATCGAGCCCTCGACAGGCCTCTTGGCGCTGCTTCGGCGGCGTTTGCCGCAGGTCGCGCTGGTGGCGGGATGGGCCGAGGCGCTGCCGGTCAAAGACCATTGGTCGCAGCTGACCACGTCATGCGCCTCCTTCGGGCCGGACCCCGCTGTCCTGAGCGAGCTCCGCCGCGTGACCGCGCCCGGCGGGATGATCGCCCTGGTCAACCCCGAGGACCCTGATTGGTTCGAGGCGCACGGCTGGCAGCGGACGACCGCGCCGCCGATGGCCGCTCCCGAGCATCCGCGCTGGATCGACGAGTTCTTCGGTCCGTTGGATCCGCCGCGCGAGCTCCTGACGACCAGGGTCGAACGCCAGGAGGCCCGGCGCTAGCCGCCGTGCTCGTGCGGCTGGGGTATGCGCTCGTCGAGGGCGACGCTCAGGCAGCCGTGGCAGACGACGTGCTTGCAGGCGGGGTCCTCGCACATGTCGCAGACATCGATCTCCCTGCCA
>VBII01000180.1 GCA_005887735.1 Chloroflexota bacterium | reverse complement strand
GTTCATCGGCTCCAACGTTGTGGATGCATTCATCGCCGCGGGCCACGAGGTGGCCGTGCTCGACAGCCTGGTCCGGGGCAGTCGACGGAAGGTGAATCCCTCGGCGTCAATGTTCGAGGTCGACGTCCGCGACCGGATCGGGGTCGAGCGTGTCATTGCCGCCTTCAGGCCTGATGTGATCGACCACCACGCCGCTCAGGCTAGCGTGCCCGCCTCCATGGACGACCCAACCTATGATGCCGAGATCAACCTGATCGGAGGCCTCAACGTTCTGCGTTCCGGCCACGACCATGGCGCGCGAAAGATCATCTTCAGCTCCACCGGCGGCGCTCTCTATGGCGACCCTGAACATATCCCTTGCTCGGAAGATTCCCCGATTCGTCCACTCTCGGCGTATGGGACTTCCAAGTATTGCTTCGAGCAGTACCTGGCCACGTTCCACCGGACCTTCGGTCTCGACTACACGGTCTTGCGATATGCGAACGTCTACGGCCCGAGACAAGACTTTGAATCAGAGGAAGGGAGCGTGATCGCCACCTTTACGTCCCGAATGCTATTGGGCCTGCCGGTTCGTATCGATTGGGACGGTGAGCAATCGCGTGACTTGCTCTACGTATCGGACGCGGCGGCCGCCAACCTGGCCGTGCTCGACCGTGGGTCCGGGCAGGTTTACAACATCGGCACCGGAGTGGAGGTCACGATCAACCAGGTCTTCAAGCTCCTTCAGGGCATGACTGGCTACCAACAGCAGCCGAGCCATGCACCGAAACGCGACGGGGACGTCTACAAGATCGCTCTCGATTGCTCGAAAGCTGCCAAGGACCTCAATTGGAGAGCCGAGGTTGAGCTTGATCGCGGATTGCGCCTGACACGCGACTACTTCCGTGATGAGCCAGGCCTGCTCGCCAGCCTTGGCGTCGATCGTTGATTCGATTCGCCCGAATCGATTAGGCCGGCGCGGGCCCGGCAACACACCCAACTCGCGGGGAACAACGGTTCGCCCAACGGTAGGCCGTCGCACCTGGGCCTTCTAGCCTGCTGAGTCCTGCGGGACATCGGCCGGGGCCGGATTTCTCCATGTCAAGCAATGTGAGGGCTAGCGTCGCCACCGCGGCATGTGGTACAAGTTTCCGGTTCGTCAGCCGTTAGCGGGGTGTAAAGACCGGTAAAGCCATCACACCGGCGGCGGGGGCCATCGGTGGCTGAAGGAGAACGGCATGCTGACAGGTTTCAGACCTAAGGACTCAGGGCGCGCACTGCGCGCCTGCAGCCTACAAGTCGCCACGGTGGGGGCACTAAGCATTAAGAGGGCCGGGTGAGACTGCCGCCGAGGCTGATTCCTCCAGGACCGGCGCGCTCCCCACAATCGGGGCTGAATCGATGGTCGACGCTGCAGCGAAGCGCTGCGGTGGCGGGTTTCATGGCTGTGGCAATCGCCATCTCCACCGGGCTGTCGCTCACTCCCATTCTTCATGGTTCAGCAGCGGCGCTCGCCATTCATGTGTCAGGCAACCACCTCGTGAACGGTGCCGGAACGACCGTCCAACTACGCGGTGCGAACATTTCAGGCACGGAGTTCGCTTGCGACCAGGGGACCACGGCCCCCTACGGCTGGAGCATCTATGGCGGCGAGCCCCTGGACCAGGCGGCGACGTACCAGGCGATGCAGTCGTGGGGTATCAACGTGGTGAGGATCCCGCTGAATGAAGACTGCTGGCTCTCGCTAAACCAAGTCGACCCTCTTTATTCGGGAGCGAACTACCAGAGCGCGATTCAGACCGAGGTCAACCTGATTCACCAGGCGGGGATGTACGCGATCCTCGACCTTCACTGGACTGCGCCTGGCACCGCTCCGGCGCAAGCACAGAACCCGGAGCCAGATCAGGACCACTCGCCGGCCTTCTGGCAGTCGCTGGCGACTGCTTACAAGAACGATCCCGCCGTGATCTTCGAGCTCTTCAACGAACCGTTTGACTATTGGGGCACCAATCCCGATCCCTGGGCCGGCTGGCTAAACGGCGACACGCAGACTCAGTACCAGACCGGCGGGAATCCAAGCACGGTGAGCGTGAACTGGCAGACCGCCGGAATGCAGGAGCTGATCAACACCGTGCGTTCCACTGGAGCCACTCAGCCGATCATGGCGAACGGGCTTGATTGGGCAAATGACATGTCCGGTTGGTTGACCCATGCGCCAAGCGATTCCCAACACCAGCTGATCGCCGGATGGCACGACTATCCTGGCGAGCTTTGCGCCGACACGACCTGTTGGAACACCAACGTCGCGCCCATCACGCTGCAGTACCCCATTGTCGTCACGGAAACTGGTGACGGCAGCGCGGGGCCTGTGACATTCTTGCCGGGCTTCTTCACCTGGGCTGACTCCCACGGCCTCAGCTACCTGGCCTGGACCTGGAACCCGTGGTCCGATCCGGACAACGTTCTCGTCCAGGACTGGAACGGCACACCGACCACAGGCCAGGGTGCGACCTGGAAGACTCACCTGCAGCTGTTGGCCGGCATCACTCCGGGATCGCCGTCGCCCTCGCCCTCGCCATCGCCATCACCGTCACCGTCACCGTCACCCTCGCCTTCACCGTCACCGTCTCCGCCACCCGGCCCGAGCTGTCCATCGAGCCCAACAGTCCCTTGCTACGACCACATCTTCACCATCGTGATGGAGAACAACGCCTACAACTCGGTAATTGGGGCGCCGTACATCTCGAGCTTGGCGTCGCAGGGAGCGGTGGGCGGCAACTACTTCGCCACCGACCATCCCAGCCTGCCCAACTACGCTGAGCTGACCAGCGGTCAGTCTTTTGCTAACGCAGCCAGCGACTGCGATCCGAGCAACTCCTGCCACTCCACGGCGCGCAACATCGTGGACACCCTCACAGCCAGCGGCCGCACCTGGAAGTCGTACCAGGAGTCGATGGGTTCTCCGTGCGGTCTTGTCAGCAACTATCCATACGCGCCCAAGCACAACCCCTTTGTGTATTACACGGATATCTCGGCCGCGAGCTGCCAGGCCAACGTGGTCGATTACACCAACCTCGCGAATGATCTCAAGTCGCCGAGCCTGGCTAATTACGTCTTCATCACCCCCAACCTTTGCAATGACATGCATGACTGCTCTATCGCAACGGGTGATTCCTGGCTCGCAACCAACGTCCCAACCATCCTCACCTCGTCGGCGTTCACCAGCCAGAAGTCTTTGTTGGTTGTCGTTTGGGATGAGGACGACAACAGTCAGAACAACCAGGTGGCGTGGATCGGCGTGGGCTATGGCCTCAAGACAAACTATGTGTCGTCAGTCCAGTACAGCCATTACTCCTTCCTGAAGACAATCGAGGCTGCATGGGGCCTGCCGACGCTCACAAGCACCGATGGCTCGGCGAGCGCCATGACAGACCTTTTCGGCACCGTCACGCCGCTACCTCTTGTGGCCACGGCGGGTGCCAGCCCCACCGCGGGACAGGCTCCACTCACCGTCACCTTCGCAGGCTCAGCCTCGGGTGGCACGGCACCCTACACGTACTCCTGGAATTTCGGTGATGGAAGCGCTGTGTCAACGGTCCAGAATCCGACCCACGCGTATACGGCCGGAGGCACCTACACCGCCCAGCTGACCGTGACCGACAGCGCAGCCCGCACCGCGACCGCGAGCGCGCCGGCCATTGGTGTCGGCGTACGCGCGCCCCTGACGGTGACGGCTGCCGCCAATCCTTCGGCCGGGGATGCGCCGGCCTTGATCGCCTTCACGGGCGCGGCTGCAGGAGGCACGGCGCCGTACACGTATGCGTGGACTTTTGGTGACGCTTCCAGCGGCTCGGGCGCGAAGCCGAGCCACACCTATAACGCCGCGGGCGCGTACACGGCGACCGTCACCGCGACCGACGCGACGGCGCAAAAGTCCAGCGCCACGGTCCCAGTGGTCGTCTCGCCCGCGCTGACCCTGAGCGTGGGAGCAAGCCCGCAGGCGGTCGACGTTGGTGACAGCGTGAGCTTCAGCGGGACTCCGGCTGGTGGCCTGCCGCCTTACAGCTTCAGCTGGAGCTTCGGCGACGGCAGCGCGCCGGGGACGAGCCAGAACTCGAGCCACGCCTACAACGCGGCCAACACCTACACAGCGACCTTGACCGTCACGGACACCAACGGAGCCAAGGCTTCGGCCGGCACGACAGTCGCCGTTCACGCTCTGCCGATTGTCAGCGCTACTGCCAGTCCAGGTGGCGGTGATGCCCCGGTCACGGTGGTCCTGAGCTCGAGCCCGAGCGGCGGCACGCTGCCCTACGCCTACAGCTGGAACTTCGGCGATGGGAGCGCGCTGGGCACGACCCAGAGCCCCACTCACCTCTACACCGTGGCCGGGAGCCACACAGCGACGGTGACCGTGAGCGACGCTCGCAGCCACACCGCCCAGGGCACGGTGACAGTCGTGGTCGCTCCGACACTGACCGCCAGCGCCGGCGCGAGCCCAACCTCGGGTCTGGCTCCGCTGTCGGTGAGCTTCAGCGCGACGCCCAGCGGAGGCAAGGCGCCCTACGGCTTCAGCTGGAACTTTGGTGACGCAACCGTGGCTTCGACTACGGCGAATGCCCCATCGGTCACAGCGACCGTGACTCCACTCAGCGTGTCTGCCAGCGCCAATCGGACGACCAGTGACGCGACGTTGCCAGTGACGTTCGCGGCGTCCGCCTCAGGCGGCACAGCTCCGGTCACCTACGCCTGGACGTTCGGCGACGGTGGCACCGGGACTGGCGCCGGCCCAAGCCACACGTATGTCGCGGCCGGAACTTACACCGCGACCGTGACGGCGACCGACGCCAGGGCGCAGACGGCGACGGCGACGGTCATCATCACCGTGTCGCCCGCGCTTACGCTGACCGTGGGGGCGAGCCCGGTCTCGGCCGACGCCGGGGACACCGTGACCTTCACCGGGACGTCCGGTGGCGGCCTCGGCCCCTACTCGTATAGCTGGAACTTCGGTGACGGGAGCGCCGCCTCAACAGTCCAGAACCCGACCCACGCGTATAGCGCGGCCGGGACCCACACCGCGACCCTGACGGTGGCCGATGCCAATACAGCGACCAAGAGCGCAAGCATCGTCATCTCGGTCAACACGGTGCCCACAGTCGCGGCCGCGGCGAACCGTGTCGGAGGTGATGCGCCGGTCAGTGTCAGCCTGAGCGCCATTCCGGCGGGTGGAACCTCGCCGTACGCGTTCAGCTGGAACTTTGGCGACGGGAGCCTCCCGTCGACGGTGCAGAACCCCGGCCACGTCTACGCGGTCGCCGGCACGTTCACCGCGCAGCTGACGTTGACCGATGCCGCCGGCCACACGGCCAACGCGTCGGTGGTGATCACGGTGTCACCCACTCTCAGCGCAACGGCGGGGGCCAGCCCGACCACGGGTCAGGGACCGCTGACCGTCAACCTGACCGGTCTGCCCTCGGGCGGCAAAGCCCCCTACACCTATAGCTGGGAGTTTGGTGACGCCAGCGCTCTCTCGACGATCCAGAACCCCACCCACATCTTTGCGAGCGCCGGCGTCTACACCGCGAAGCTCACGGTGACCGACGCCAACGGCTCGAAGGTGACGGTCAGCGCGCCGGCTGTGACGGTGACGGTCGCGCCGCTGGTTGCGTCAGCCAAGGCAAGCCCGACTGCGGGCGACGCCCCGCTGGCGGTGGCATTCAATGGATCCGCGAGTGGGGGGACAGCTCCACTGAGCTACGCCTGGACATTTGGAGATGGAACCAGCGGGACAGGAACCGCGCCGAGCCACACCTACAACGCTGCGGGGTCCTATCTGTCGACGCTTACGGTGACCGATGCGACCGCGCAGAAGGCGACTGCCCAGGCGACGGTCGTGGTCTCGCCGGCGCTGTCGGTGGCCGTGACTGCCAGCCCGCTGGTGGTCGACGTGGGGGACAGTGTGAGCTTCACCTCGACCCCGACTGGCGGTCTGGCGCCGTACACCTACTCGTGGAACTTCGGCGACGGGAGCGGGCTGGCGACGGCGCCGAACCCCAGCCACTCCTACAGCTCGATCGGCCCGTTCACGGCGACCTTGACCCTGACCGATGCCAACGGGGTGAAGGCGACGGCGAGCGTGCTGGTGACGGTGCACGCGCTGCCCACGGTGAGCGCGACGGCAAGCCCGAGCGCAGGTGATGCTCCGGTGACCGTAAACCTGAGCTCGAGTCCGAGCGGGGGCAGCCTGCCTTATGTCTTCAGTTGGGACTTCGGGGACGGAACCGCCCTGTCGGCCACCCAGAATCCGAGCCACCTGTACGCCGCGGCCGGCGCCTACACGGCGGCGGTGACGCTGACCGACGCCGCAGGGCACAGCGTCAACGCGTCGGCGGCAGTGGTGGTGTCACCGGCGTTGAGCGCGACGGCCGGCGCCAGCCCCACATCTGGTGTGGCGCCGCTGCCGGTCGGCCTGAGCGCGAGCGCCAGCGGTGGCAGGTCGCCCTATAGCTACAGCTGGAACTTTGGCGACGGAACCGCGCTGAGCACCGCTCAGAACCCCAGCCACTCCTATTCCGGGCCTGGCAGATTCACCCCGCAGGTGACCGTCAGCGACGCTAACGGCGCAAGTGTCACGGCGAGTGCGCCGGTGGTGGACGTCAGTCCCGCCCCGCTGGCTGCATCAGCGACCTCGAGCCAGACCGTCGGCGACGCTCCATTGCCGACGACTTTCACCGCATATGCGGTTGGAGGTACCGCGCCCTTCACTTATGCGTGGGACCTGGGTGACGGCTCGACCTCGGCCCAGCAGACCTTCAGTCACTCCTACGGCGCCGGGTCGTACACCGTCGCTTTGACAATCCACGACAGCGCCGGCCAGTCCGCCAGCGGGTCGACGCTTCGAATCACGGTCTATTCGACGCTCGTCGGCAGCACGTCTGCCACACCGGTATCGGGTACCGCGCCGCTCCAGGTGTCGTTCACCACCGCCGGCAGTGGCGGCCTGGCGCCGTACACCTACAGTTGGGCATTCGGCGATGGAACAAGCGGCTCGGGTGGGAGTGCGACCCACTCCTATGCAACGGGAACTTTCTATCCGACAGTGACTGTGCACGATGCCGCGGGCGGGAGCTGGAGCGGTGTTGCGGCGCAGATCTCTGCGCTGGCGCCTGCGAGCTCGACTGGCGGCGGAAGCACCGGGGGCGGCGCACCCGCCTCGTCCGGCAACCCTCAGGGGCCGACTGCGTCGCCGACGGCTGTTCCAACAGAGACGCCGGGAGCCTCACCATCGCCGCCGGCTGACTCGACGCCCACCCCGACCGCCGCTGCGACCACGGTCGCCGCTGGAAACGATTCCGGCGACACCTTGCCGCTGATGTTGACCATCCTGGGTGCGGTGCTGGCGACCGGGTTGGGCGGCTCCCTGTTCGCGATCTGGAGGCGGAGGCGGCTGTCCTAGTCTGAAGCTGCCAGCCGCGGTGCTCGTTTTTCTCGCTGCCGGAGGGTAGCCTGGACCGTGGCCTCGGAATAGGCCAGCACCCAGATCATGTATCCGCCCGCGGCCGCGAGCACGCTCCAGGCTGACCAGCGACCGAGCTGAAGGCCGACCGCCAACGTGCTCAGAATGAGCCAGCACCCCACGTCAAGAGTGGCTTTCTGGCGTGGCTCCAATCCATCACGACTCTCGACCGCCATCTGGCGGATCTCGTCGATCTGCTTGTGCACGAGCCGAACCACCTCATGTAGGGAACGCCTCAGGCTGACCTGTATCCCGATTCGCGACATCCGACCGTGCACAACGCTAGGCGCCGACGTGAGGGCGGCAATCAGCGATCTCGGTCCGAGCTGGGACACATGTCCCGTCGATCCGATGTCCATGCCGGTCCGACGCCTTAGTGACAGTAGGACGGTGACGTGTCACGCGTGTTGATCACAGTCGCTTTTCCGGCTGGCGACCCTTGGGACTGCCTGGGACACCAGTCCCGGCGAGTCCGATTTGTTCCCAAGACCAACTGGGAAAGGGCATGCTACGGTGATCGCGCGTGACGCTCTTCGACGCCCTCAATCGAATGCTGGACAGCGCCGGTTCAGACCTCTTGCTGAGCGTTGGGTCAGTGCCGCGCATCCGCAAGGACGGGGTGCTGGTCACGCTGGACAGCGCCGAACCCCCCCTCCGGCCCCATGACATCCACACGATGTTGAGCGAGGTCCTTGACGCCAACCAGCTCAAGGTCCTCAGCCAGGGGCGCAACGTCGACTTTGCCTTCACCTTTCAAGACCGCGTCCGCGTGCGGGGCAACGCCTACTTGCAGAAGGGCACGCCTGCGGCGGCGTTCCGCTCGTTACCCCTGTCTATCCCGACCTTCGAGCAGCTGGGCGTCCCAGAAGCCGTCTATACGCTGGTCGGCCGAAAGCAAGGCTTGATCCTCGTGACCGGGCCGACCGGCTCCGGGAAGTCGACGACCCAGGCGGCGATGATCGACTACATCAATCGGACTCGCGCCTGTCATGTCGTGACGGTGGAGGATCCGATCGAGTACGTCCACGAGCACCGTCTGGCCCTGGTCGACCAGCGCCAGGTGGGCATCGACACCACGAGCTTCGCCGATGCCCTGCGCTCCGCGTTCCGAGAGGATCCCGACGTGATCCTGATCGGCGAGATGCGCGACATCGAGACGATGCGCTCAGCCCTGACCATCGCCGAGACAGGGCACCTCGTGC
>VBII01000026.1 GCA_005887735.1 Chloroflexota bacterium | reverse complement strand
GAGGAGCATCCCGAGCGGCCGCAGTCCACCAACGTCGAGTTCTATTCGGCCGGCGTCCTGCAGGCGATCGGGCTCCCCAAGGAGTACTTCACCCCGACCTTTGCCTCCGCCCGCGTCGCAGGCTGGAGCGCTCATGTGCTCGAGCAGGCGGCCCACAACCGCATAATCCGGCCGCAATCGGAATACATCGGACCGGAACCGCGGAAGCCAGTCCCACTCGCCGAGCGAGGTTAAGCCTCAGCCGGCTCGACGCCCACGCCTGGCGGAAGCTCGCCGCCGCCGGTCTCGCCTGGTTCCTGTTGATCGCACTCGCCCTGACCGGCTGGTTTGTGGTTGTCGTGCCCCTTCGCGCCGACATCCTGGACAACGACCTGACCATCGTCTACGTCGGCGCCCGGATCGGCCTCGAGCACGGCTGGAGCCACATCTACTCGCTCTCCTTGCAGCATCAGCTTTTCGCGCAGCTGCGGCCGCACGCCGTCTTCAACGACGACGAGTGGTTCGTCTCGCCGCCACCGTTCGCCTGGCTGGTTCTACCGCTGGGCGTGTTCGGGGCGGCCGGCGCTGTCTTCGCGTGGCTTGCGATCTCCCTGTCTGGCCTGGGCGCCGGCTGGTCGATCGCCTCCCCGGGCAGGTGGCCGTGGCGCGGTCTGTGGCTCCTGGGCGCGCTGGCCTGGTACCCGGTGCTGTACGGGCTTCGCCTGGCCCAGCCAGACCTTCTGATCCTTGCGCTCGTTGCGGTGGCGTGGAGGCTGGCGCACGACGAAAGGCCTTACCTCGCCGGGGCGGTCCTCGGCCTGTCGGTGATCAAGCCTCAGCTCACCCTGTTCCTGCCGCTTGTCTTGCTGGCTTCGGGCCGCTGGAAGATCGCGCTGGGTTGGGCGGTCACCGCCGGGTTGCTGGCGGCGGCGTCGGCCGCGGTCATCGGCGTCCAGGGCATGACCGACTACCTCAGCCTCTTGAATGATGCCCGGCACGTCGCCAACAACCGCTACTTCACGCTCGCTTTCGTGCTCGGCCCGGACACGCTTGGCTACGTAGCTCAAGCCGCCGTCGCCGCGGCAGCGGTGGTGGGCGCATACCTGAACCGGGGCTCGAGCGACGCCCGAGTCTTCGCGCTCGGCATCGTGGCGACCTCAATTGGCGCCACCTACTGGCACCTCCAGGACTTCACGATCCTGGTGCTCGCCGCGTGGCTCTTCTGGCGCGAGGAGCTCCCCGCGTGGCAGCGGTGGTGGTTGCTCGCGGTCGCGCTCACGGCCGAGTTCGCCTGGCCGCTGAGCCCGCTGCCCGTCTTGCTCGCCGTTGGCGTGTGGTTCGTCTGTCTGATCGCGCGGCCCAAGGTCTCCGCGGTCGCCGCCTCAGCCGCATGACCGCCGCTGACGTCCGCGTCTGGCGCGCGCGGCTGATCGTCGTGCTCGCCGGACTGGCGGCGTGTACGGCGATCCTGTGGCTCAGCCGCACCTACACCTTCTATTTCGACGAGTGGACGTTCATCTCGACCGCGCCCGATTGGATGTTCTCGAGCTTCTTTCAAGCCCACAACGAGCACCCCTCGATGCTCTTCCGGCTTGTGTACTGGGCGCTGCTGAACACCGTCGGCTTGCGCTCGTACCTGCCCTACATGACAATCCTGATGCTCGCCCACCTGGCCAACGTGCTCCTGCTGTTTGAGCTGGTCAGGCGAAGGTCGGGCGAGGCAGTCGCCCTCGGCGCCGCGCTCCTGCTCCTGGTGCTCGGCGCCGGCTGGGAAGACCTGCTGTGGGCTTTCCAGATGGCATGGCTGGCTTCCGTCGCCTGCGGGCTGGGCGCATTGCTGCTGCTTCAGGCTCCGCCAAGAATGGCCGCGGCAACCATCCTGCTGGCCGCCGCGCTGAGCTTTTCCGCGATCGGCGTGGTCTTTGCCACGGCGGCGAGCGTTCAGCTGCTGCTGACCCCCGGCCGGCGGCGCCAGGTGGTCTGGTTTGCGCCAGTCGGCGTGGCCCTGCTGGCCTGGTACATCGGATTCGGCCGCTTCGGCAACCATCCCAACCCGCCGCCGACCGCGATGAACTTCCTGGTCGATCCGCTGTACCTGTTGTGGGGCCTGAGCCAGAGCCTCGCCGGCCTCATCGGAGAAGGCGGCTGGGTGGGCGTGCTGCTGCTCGCGGCGGGAATCATCGCCCTGGCGCGGTACTGAAAGCGCCATGGCCCAGATCCGTTCTTGCTGGGCGTGGCAGCCGGCCTGGTCGCCTTTTTCATCGTCACAGGCCTGACTCGGGCCCAGCTGGGCTACCAGCAGTCCGGCGCCCCTCGATACGTCTATGTCGGCGCGGTGATGTGGCTGATCCTGCTCGCGGACGTCGCCCGGGAGCTGCCGTGGCGCGGCACGTGGCGGCCAGCGCTCGTCGCAGTGCTCTTTCTCGCCTGCTTCAACAGCGGCGTCCTCCTGTTTGCGTACGCCACAGCGAAATCCCAGCAGATGGAGCGCCAGGTCGCGGACCTCCAGGCGCTGGCGGCCGAGCGCGCCGATCCCTGCCTTGATGGGACCGCCCACGCCGACCTGCTCGTCATGCCACAGCTGACGCCGCCTGCCTACTACCGGGCGGTCGGTCGCTACGGGGACCCGGTGGCAGGCCTACCCGTGCGCGACAAGGCTGATTTCGAGGCCGCGCGAGCCAAACTGCGCAAGGCCGGGTGTTAAAGCTTCCTAAGATTGAGCACAGTGCCCGATTTCGACTTCGACGTCGCCATCCTGGGCGGGGGGATGGGCGGTTATCCCGCCGCCATCCGCGCCTCGCAGCTGGGGCTCAAGGTCGCCCTCGTCGAGTCCGACAAGCTCGGGGGGACATGCCTGCACATCGGCTGCATCCCGACCAAGGCGCTGCTCGAGTCGTCTGAGCTCTACCACCGCGTCGCCACCCGGGGCGTCGAGTTCGGCCTGAAGGCCGAGATCGTGGGCTACGACTATCCGAAGATCGCGCAGCGCCGCGATGCCGTCGTGGGCCAGCTCTACAAGGGCGTCCAGTACCTGATGAAGAAGAACAAGATCGAGGTGGTCCAGGGCCGTGGCCGGCTGCGCGATCGCAACTCGATCGACGTCAACGGAAAGCAGGTCAAGGCCCGAAACCTCATCATCGCGACCGGCTCCAGCGTGAAGACCCTGCCCGGTCTCGAGCTCGACGGCCAGTACATCATCTCGTCCGACAACGCGGTCCTCGCCAAGGAGGTCCCCGAGTCGATCTGCATCATCGGCGCGGGTGCCGTGGGTGTCGAGTTCGCGACCTTCTACAGCGAGCTTGGCGTGAAGGTCACGGTGCTCGAGGCGCTCGACCGGCTCGTCCCGCTGGAGGATGAGGACGTCTCGAAGGAGCTTCTTTCGTCATTCAAGAAAGCCGGCATCGACGTGCGGGTCGGCGTCAAGGTCAGCGGCGCGCGGAAGGCGCGGGACGGCGTGAGCGTCGACACCGACCAGGGCGAAGTCTGGGCGAAGCAGCTGCTGGTCGCGGTCGGCCGGGCCGCCGTGTCGAAGGAGATCGGCCTCGATCAGGTCGGCGTGCAGACCCACCCGAACGGGTTCATCAAGGTCGACGAGTGGATGCGGACATCGGCCGAGTCGATCCACGCCATCGGCGACGTGGTGGGCGGCTACCTGCTCGCACACGCGGCGTCACATGAGGGAATCGTCGCGGCGGAGGACATCGCCGGGCAGCGCACGGCGCCGATGGAGCAGGAGCTGGTCACGCGATGCACGTACTCACACCCGCAGATCGCATCCGTCGGTTTGACCGAAAAGCAGGCGCGGGACAAAGGACACGAGGTGAAAGTTGGGCGCTTCCCGTTCTCGGCCATCGGCAGGGCGCAGATCCATGGCGACACCGCGGGCTTCGTGAAGATCGTCGCGGACGCAAAGACCGGCCAGATGCTCGGCACTCACATCATCGGGGCTGAGGCCACAGAGCTGATCGCCGAGCCGGCCCTGACGCAGCTCTTCCAGGGCGATGCGTGGGAGCTTGGCCGCAACATCCATCCTCACCCGACGCTGAGCGAGGCCGTGATGGAGGCGGCGATGGCCGTCGACGGCCACGCCATCCACTTCTAGAACCGCGATGGCGCAAAAGACCCAGACCAAAGGTCCTTC
The DNA here is from genome assembly GCA_005887735.1 of Chloroflexota bacterium. Lineage (GTDB taxonomy): Bacteria > Chloroflexota > Dormibacteria > Dormibacterales > Dormibacteraceae > 40CM-4-65-16. The sequence goes on along the minus strand of VBII01000026.1, from coordinate 10,814 downwards.
TTTCAGCCCCGACTGGCGCTTTCAGGAACCGGTCGCGTGGCGCGACACCGACCTCGACGAGAACATCCTCACCGAGTGGTTCCACTACATGCTCCTGGGTCGGCAGGTCGATTACCGCTTCCAGGTCCTGAACCGACAGGGCCGCGCGCCGTTCATCATCTCGTGCGCCGGCCACGAGGCGGCGCAGATCGGCATCGGCTGGCCGCTCAAGCCCAAGTACGACTGGCTCGCGCCCTACTACCGCGACGTCGTGCTGTGCATGCGCATGGGGGTCACGCCGCTCGACCTGATGCTCTCGGTGCTGGCCAAGGCAGGGGATCCCGCCTCGGGGGGCAAGCAAACCCCCGGGCACTTCTCGGATGCGCGGCTGAACATCACGTCGGGTGGATCGCCCGTTGCGACCCAGATGGTGCGAGGCGCCGGAGTGGCCTACGCCCTGAAGATGGATGGCACCGACAAGGTGCTGCTCACGTGCTACGGCGAGGGCGAGATCTTCGTCTGCGAGAACAACGGGTTCGCCATCTCTACGCCGTTCCGCAAGGAGTACGCGATCGACTACGTCGCACAGCGAGCCGCCGGCTATGGGTTTCCCGGCGTCACCGTCGACGGGCGCGACCCGGTGACCTGCTACATGGTCTCGAAAGAAGCCATCGCGCGTGCACGGGCCGGTGACGGGCCGACCCTCATCGAGTGCCTCGTGGACCGGCTGGGCGCCCACTCGTCGGAGGACGATCAGCGCCGCTACCGCGCCCAGGAAGAGATCGACATGCTCGCGCAGAACGACTGCCTCGAGCGGTTCAAGAAGCAGCTCATCGATGAAGGCGTGCTCAAGGCGAAGCAGGTCACGGAGTACGAGGAGCAGGTCAAAGAAGAGGTCACGGCCGCCACCACGCAGGGGATGCAGGCGGACGACCCGCGTCCCGAGGACGCGCTCACGAACGTCTATGCTCGGCGCTCACCGAGGAGATGGAACGGGACGAACGCGTGATGGTGATGGGCGAGGATGTTGGCAAGAAGGGCGGCGTGTTTCTCGTCACCGACGGATTGCGCAACCGGTTCGGCGAAGCACGCGTCATCGACACGCCGCTCGCCGAATCGTCGATCGCGGGCGTCGCGTTGGGTCTCGCCATCGCCGGGAAGCGGCCGGTGGCCGAGATGCAGTTCACCGACTTCGCGCACATGGCGTTCAACTCCATCACCAACGAGATCGCCAAGTACCGCTACCGCAGCGACGGCGACTGGTCGGTGCCGCTGGTGGTGCGGGCGCCGATGGGCGGTCACGCGCACGGCGCGCTTTACCACTCGCAGTCGATCGAGGCGCGCTTCGCCACCCCTGGCCTGAAGATCGTCATCCCCTCGAGCCCTTACGAGGCGAAGGGCCTCCTGCTGGCCGCCATCCGCGACCCGGACCCAGTCCTCTTCTTCGAGCACAAGCGGCTTTACCGGATGTTCAAAGAGCCGGTGCCCAAGGGCGAGTACCTCATCCCGCTGCAGAAAGCGCGCACCTTCCGCGAAGGGAAGGACATATCAGTCTTCTGCTACGGCCTGATGGTCCATTACGCCGCCGAGGCGGCCAAGAACCTCGAGGCCGAGGGAGTGAGCGTCGAGATCATCGACCTGCGCACGGTGTATCCGCTCGACCGGGAGGCGATCGTCGCCTCCGCGCGAAAGACAGGCAAGTGCCTGGTGCTGTACGAGGACAACTTCAGCGTCTCGGTCGGGTCGGAGGCTGCGGCGCTGATCGCAGACGAGGCGTGGCGCTGGCTCGACGCGCCGGTCAAGCGCTTTGGAGGGCTCGACGTACCGTCGATGCCGTATGCGGTCCCCATGGAAGAGTTCTTCATGCCCACACCGGACAAGATCACCCGTGTGTTGAAGGAGCTCGCAGCGTACTGAGATGGCCGGCAAGACAACGCGGGTCGTGATGCCACAGCTCGGTGAGTCGGTGCACGAGGGCACCATCTCGAAGTGGCTGGTCAAGCCCGGCGACAAGGTGGTGGAGTTCGAACCGATGCTCGAAGTCGACACTGACAAGGTCAACGCGGAGGTGCCCGCGCCGGTCTCCGGCATCCTGCGCGAGATCCTGGCCAAAGAAGGCGAGACGGTGCAGGCGGGCGCCGAGATAGCCGTAGTCGAAACGGGAGATGGAGCTGCTGCAAGCCCGAAAGTCGAATCGCAGGCACCCTCTCCCCCCAGGGGAGAGGGCCGGGGTGAGGGGGGAGCGCAGAAGACGGAAGCGCAGCCGGCTGCGCCGGCACCTCCCCGTGAAGGGGGAGAGCACCGCTACTCGCCTGGGGTTCAGATGGCCGCTTCCGACCTCAAGGTGGATCTCTCCAAGGTGACCGGCACCGGACTCGGCGGACGCGTCACCAAGAAGGACGTCGAGGACTACGCCGCCAAGGCCCAGGCCGCGCCAACCGCGACGCCGGCGCCCGCTCCCGTCCAGCCCGGCGAGGGCGACCAGGTGGTCCAGCTCACGCGCGAGCGCCGGCTGATCGCAGAGAACATGACCCGTTCCAAGCAGACGATCCCCCACGCCTGGCAGACGCAGGAAGCCGACATGTCGGGCGTGGTCGCCAACCGCAACGCCAACAAAGCCGCGTTCCAGAAGCAGGAGGGTTTCTCGCTGACCTACCTACCCTACGTGATGGCCGCGACGATCTCGGCCCTGCGCGAGCATCCGGAGGCCAACTCGACATTCAATGAGACCGAGCTGATCGTGCACCGCACCATCAACCTGGGCGTCTCGGTCGGGCTCGAAGACACCCTCCTGGTCCCCGTTGTGCGCAGCGCGGACAGCCTGTCGATCGCGGGCCTGGCACGGGCGGTCAACGACCTCGCGACGCGGGCTCGCGGCAAGCAGCTCAAGGCGGACGAGCTCTCGGGTGGCACATTCACGGTGAACAACTCAGGCACCTTCGGCACCCTGTTCAGCTATTCGGTCATCAACCCGGGCCAGGCCGGGATCCTGACCATGGAGGCGATCGTGGAACGGCCGGTCGCGATCCAGGGAATGATCGGCATCAAGCCGATGATGTATCTGTGCTTCTCATTCGATCATCGAGTGCTGGACGGCCTGCAGGCTGCGCGGTTCTTGACGTCGTGCCGGAAGTGGCTGGAAGCGGTGACGGTGGAGAGTCCGGTCTACTGACCGGACCGGCGGCGAGTATCACCAGCCACACGACATCCCACAAGAGCTGCGGGATCGGCTGGCCGAGCGTGATGAGCTGCATGGTCAGGATCCCGCTCAGCAGCCAGACCCGATGCCATACCGGGGGCGATGTGCGCAGCACCAGCCACGCCGCGAGCACGAGCAGGCCGTAGTCCGGTTGGTGCAGATGGAACGCCGAAGCCACTGAGCCGATCAAGCCGGCGGCAAATACGACGTCGACATCTTTTCGCCGGCGATACGCGATGAAGAGGGCGAGCGCAGCCAGCAGAGCCTCCACCCCATAGGTCACGGGCCCCCGGCCGAACAGTCTCGCCATCGTGAAGAAGGAATGTCCCGCGTCGGACTGCACGTACTGGATTGCGCCCAACCACGACGCGACGCCGGAGGGGCCAAGCACGGCGAGCTCTGCCAACCCCACCACGGCGGACGCGATCGCAAACGCGGCAAACACGCGGAACCGGCCGCCCACCAGGAGCGCAAGCGGCAGGAGGACGACGATGTTCGGCTTGATCGCGACCGCCAGCGCGAGCGCAACGCCTGCGGCAACCGGACGATCACGCTGAGTCAGGAACCACCATGCGACCGCCACGAGCGCCAGGATCTCCAGCGACGGCTGGCCCCAGTACAGGGACTCCATCACCGGCCAGACGGTGAGCGCGAGAAGGAGCAACGAGAACTTGGCCAGGCCGCGATACGGAGCGACGAGGTGCCAGGCGAGGACCAACGCGCCGAGCGACACGAGTGTCCAGACCAGGTAGGCAACGGGCAGCGGCAGCGCCGTCAACGGCGCGATGACCCAGGCGAATACCGGCGGGTTGATGAAGGCCGATCGCGAGTCGACGAACCTCTCTGCGGCCGGGAAGCCGGTCGATAGCGAACGCAGGACGCCGACGTCATAGATGTTCGGCCAGCCCCGCTGCAGCCCCGCCTGGGCCGCGACGTAGAAGATCCGGAAATCGAGATGGATCGGGTTGAGCGCGAAGAGGACGGTCCAGCGCCCCAGGTCGTAGACCGCGCCCCAGAACGCGGCCATGGCCAGCGCGGCGAGCCACAGCGGCGGCCGCCGGGACTCAGCGCTGGACGAGTAGCTGGTAGTCACCGAAGGTGCCATCGTCAGTGAAGTTCTGCTCGATGAAGTCGACGACCGGCTGGCGCGGCACGGGGCGGCCCTGAGCCCAGAAGTCGATGATGGCCTGGTTCTTCACGACGCACAACCGAGATCGCGTGCTGAGCTGCCGCACGATCGCCTGCTGGTCGGCGGCGTCGGGAGTTAGCCACCACACGCCGTAGCGCAGGTCGGTCGGCGGCTTCTGCCCGGTCCAGACGTAGAGGCTGTTCAGACCCGGAAACGTGATGAAGCTGGAGCAGTCGCGGTCGATCGCGGCTACGAGTGCGCGCAGGTCCCCTGCCTGCCGCGGCTGCATGCGCACGGATTCGGCTCCGGGCAGGCCGGACGGTGTTCCGGCCGCGTACTGCGACGTGGCGAGGAAGCCTTGCAGCGCCAGAGCGACGGTGGCGAGGATCAGAGCCGCGGGTGCAAACCGCACGGTGCCGGGACTGCGGAGGCCGGTGATCCCGTCGTGGAGGACGATCGCGCCAACCGGGACCAACAGAAGAGCCGCAATCGAAAGCTGGGTTCCAGCCACCGGGTACGCCTGGAGGCTCTCCATCACCGCCAGCGCGGGAATGAGCAGCCGGTGGTAGGCAACCGGCTGGTCGCGCGGGCCCAGCGTCGCGATCCACGCGAGGGGCAGGCCGAGCAGGAACACCGAGCTGGGCAGCAGCAGAACGGACAGCAGGATGAACAGGCCCGCGGCGACACGGGCCACGTCGGGGAGCGGGCGACGGGCGTGAGCTCGAAGGAATATCAGGCTCGCGATGAGCAAGAGCACAGCCAGCACGTCGGCGACCGGGTTGATGTTGACCGGCCAGGTGAACAGCTGGGGAAACCGGACCGCGCTAACCACCAGTCCGTTCCAGATGTCGCCGGGATGCGTGCCCCCGGCCAGCGCCACGGCCAGCGAGGCCGCGACCGTAGCTCCGCCGCCAAGAATCAGCCAGCCGGCCGGCGGAGACTGCCTCAGGCGCGGCGTCGCCATGCCGACGATTCCGACGGCGGCCGCCGAGAGGCTCGTCAGCAACGCGAGCTCGAGCACCCATTCGCGACCCAGGAGGTCCCTCATGAGCTCGAACGGCGCAAGCGTTGCGACCCCCGCCATAGCCGGCGCCGCGAAGCGCCGCCACCGAGGAGGCAACCCGCAGCTCCACGCCAAAAGCACTGCCAGCACGGCGAAAGCGCCGACATTGATCTTGACCAGGCAGAGAGCGCCGACGAGCGCTCCGATGGCCGCGGTAGCGGCGCGGGGCCGCGTCCCCGTGAAGGTCGCCGCCAGCGCCAGCCCCAGGAGGAGCAGGCTGATCAAGCCGTAGGTGGCCATCGGCTCCTGAGAGAGGGTGCTGAGCAGGCTGAACGTCGCGAGCTGGGCCGCCAGGCTGAGCCAGAGATTCCGGGTGAGTCGGTAAGCGACGATCGCTCCGAGCACGCTCGCGATCAGCCAGACGACGAGAGTCACAAAACGGCCGCTGTCGTTGGTCGGCGCGACGCCGAGCAGCTTGAAGAGGCTGCCCATCACCTCGTAGTAGAAGGGACCGTAGTAAGCGTTGCTCGGCGTCAGCAGCGGCTGTCCGGAAAGGTAGTCGCGCAGCGTGACGAGGAACGAACCTTCATCGTCGTACGCGCGAAAGACGCCGAACATGGTGATGTAGCCGATGGGTGCGATGACGAGGGCGGCCACGGTGAACGCGAGCCCAGTTGGGAATCTCGTCGCGCCCGCGCGGGTCGGCAGCACTTGCTCAGCTGTGCGCGGCCGGGTCAGGAGAGCCACTTGACGATCCTCAGCGCGCCGAGACCGGAGACCCTTCGGTGTGGGGATCCCTTTTGCTCTTTCGAAAGCTGGTCGAGATGCTCGACATAGAACTGGTAGGCGCGCCACAGCATCTCTGTATTCCCGATGGTCGGCCGCCATCCGGTCGCATTCCGCAATCGGGTGGTGTCGAACTCGAAGCTCGAGGCGATCATCCGGTAGTGGTAGGGCCCGAGAGGGGATAGCCCCACCAAGCTGAGCAGCCTCAGGGCGGCGATGGCCGGTCTCCGCGGCAGCTGCGTAAGCCGCGCGTTCGTGCCAGCGCGCTGAACGACGCCGCCGAACATCTCGCGCACCGTCGGCACGTTGTCCGAACCGACATGAAAGATCCCGGTGGATGAGCTGCTCGCAAGCAAGAGGCATGCTGAACCCAGGTCCTCAGCGCTGACGAACTGGTACCGGTTGCCTCCATCGCCGACGAGCCATACCCTCCGGCCCTCGTGGATGAATTCGAACAGGATGCTCAACAGGCCCAGCCGGCCTGCCGCGACGATGGTGGGAGTTCTGATGATCTTCACCGGCAGCTGGGCTGACAGCGACCCGAGATGCTGCTCCGCGGCCAGCTTCGACCTGCCATAGACCTCAACCGGGGCGGGGACGTCGTCCTCGGTCACCGGCCTGTCCCAGCTCGTGCTCCACAGGCAATTGCTCGAGATGAAGACCAGCGCCTTCACGCCTCCACGGATCGCCGCTTGCGCCACGTTCGCTGTTCCATCGACGTTGGTGCTCCAGAGGTCCGAGCGATGCTGCCGGTCGTGGGCAAGCACGGCCGCGCAGTGAAAAATTGCGTCGGGCTGGAACTCGGCCACGGTCTGTTCGATGGAGGTCGCATCGCGGATGTCGACCATTTGGGGCGTGTAGCCGGGTTGTTCGATGTCTGGCAGGCGATCGACGCCGACCACCTCCCAACCGTCGCTCAGCAGGCGGTCCTTGAGCAGACCCCCGAAAAATCCAGCTGAGCCGGTGACAACTGCCCTCATCCCGATGATGAAATGGCTAGGTTGCCCTGCCGGCTTCTTCGTCCATACCCAGGATGCTCAGAAAGAAGCTCGCGAATATCGTCTGCACGCCCAATGTAAGGAGAACTGCGGCCGGGATGACCTCGCGCATCGTCAAGCGCGGATCTAGCGAACCGAAGCCTTCAGCGCCCCAGCTCGTCACGGCGATGACCGTGCCGGCAACGCCCAGCAGGACCATCAGGCCGCCGACCAAGAGCCCGGTTTCGAGCTTCACGTAGCGAAACATCAAGTCATAGCTCGGATTCGGCGGATGGAATCCTCGCTGCATGGCGAACACTTTCGTGAACACGGCAAACACGATCAGCTGGTAGCCGATCAGGCAGGCGAACCCCGCCAGAAGCAGGGTATGGATGTCGAAGGTCGCAGCACCTATCTGCTTGGGTCCCGTCTCGAGCAATGCACCGGTGACTGCGCCGGTGCCGAACAGCGCGAGCCCTGGATAGAGAAACAGCCACCGTGGGCTGAACAGGAGCATGAAGCGCAGGTGACGCCAACCGTCGCGCCACGTGCGGAGGTGCGGGGGACGCGAGCGTCCATCGGGACTCAGCGTGACCGGGACCTCGGCGATCTTCAGGCGCCGCATCGAGGCCTTGATCACCATCTCGCTCGCAAACTCCATGCCGATCGCGCGCAGCCGAAGCCTTTCGATCGAGTCTTTGCGAAAACCGCGCAGCCCGCAATGCATGTCGCCGACCGGGGTCTGAAAGAAAAGCCTGCTGATGTTGGTGAGCGCCGGGTTGCCGACCCACTGGTGCGACCACACCATCGCGCCGGCTGCGATGCCTCCGGCGAAACGATTCCCCATCACCAGGTCGTAGCCCTCGCGCAGCTTGTCGACGAGGGGACCGATCGCCCTGAAGTCGTAACTGTCGTCGGCGTCGCCCATGATCACAAGCTCGCCTCGCGCGGCGCTGATGCCGGCGATCAACGCGCTGCCGTACCCCTTGCGCTCGACGTCGACCACTCGCACGCCAAGCTCGTGCGCAAGCAGCTGCGAACCGTCGGTGCTTCCGTTGTCGGCCACGATGATCTCCGCGGCCAGGTCCTGTTTCTCGATCGCGGCCTGCGCTTTGCGGATGCAGGTGGCAAGCGTTTCCGCCTCGTTGAGGCAGGGCATCACGATCGAAACCTCGACCGCGGCCTGCGATTTGTGCTGGGCGCGCCTTCGGGGACGCTGCGCGACGCTCATGGTTTGGTGCAGCGTAACGCGGGGGGCAGAGGTTCTTGCCCAGAAAAGGAATGACCCCGACGGATCGCATCTCGCGGGCCGGTACATGGCCTTGCGGCCCTGTTCCTGCCCCCTTGAACGTGTCCCTCGGGGCCGGGGTGAAATGTAAGGTCGGCCGGCAAAGCGCGCAAGCCCGAAAGTCAGTTCGCCGCCAACCTATGACTAGTAGCTTGTTTCCCTTCCCCATTCGCTGGGGGAAGGTGACCCGGGTCCGCTGCGCGGACCCCGGTCGGATGGAGAGTGCTGTCCACACGCATGCGAAACTTCGAGCGATGCCACTACCCCTCAAGGAGGCCCAAGACGTGGTCTCTCGCGCGCACGAAAAAGCCACGGCCCTCGGCATCAATGTCACGGTCGCCGTGGTCGACGAGGGCGGCCTGCTGATAACCCTCGGCCGGATGGACGGAGCGCCGCCCCTGTCGCCTCAGGTCGCCGAGGCGAAGGCAGTCGGGGCGGCGATGCTCTACCGCGACGGCGCCGGCCTGGCCGAGCTGGCGAAGGACCGGCCCGGCTTTTTCAGCGTCGCCGACCGCCTTGTGCGTGTGCCGATCGTGCCCGGCCTCGGCTCGGTCCTGATCAGACGGGACGGCAAGGTGCTCGGAGCTGTGGGCGTCAGCGGCGGACGGCCCGAGCAGGACCTCGAGTGCGCGGAGGCCGGTCTCAGCTCAACCTGACGCTCTTCAGCGGCTCGTAGACGGAGCCGCCGCGGCCAAGTCGGCTGCGGTAAAGGACCAGCTCGTCCGCCCGCCACGCAGCCAGTTCCGGCGGCGAAGGAACCGCGGGAAGGATTGCGCCGTCACGCGGCCTGGCCCGCGCCAGGGTCAGGTGGGCGTGATACCGGCGAGCTTCGGCCTCGAAGCCGGCTCGGCCGCACTCGGCCTCGACCTGGGCGGCCAGGCCGGTGATGCCCTCCGAACCCGCGCGGAGGCCAAGCCAAACCACGCGGGCCATGCGGCCCTTCTTGAATGTCCCCACGTCGCCCAGGGCCAGCTCGAACGCGGACAAGCCGGCGGCCGCGAGGCGGTCAAGGACTCCCTCGGCCAGCCCGAGCTCGACATGGCCGAGGAACCGGATCGTCAGGTGCAGGTTGGCCGCCGGCGTCCAGCGAAAGTCCGGCGCGCGCCTCGCGCACTCGGTCAGATAGCCGTCGAGGGCCTCGCGGTGCTCCTCGGGCAGCGGCAGCCCGAAGAACGTCCGGACCTTTAGCGGCCCGTTCTCGGTCTCTTCGCCCAGTTGACCGGCGCCCAGGAGCTGGGCGCGCTGGGGCGCCAGCCGAAGTGCGAGCTGACCGAATCGATGCCCGCCGCGAGGTTGTCCGACTGGATCATGTTGACCTCGTCACGCGTGATCGGCGGGTTCTTGGAGACAGCCTCCAGCGCAACGGCAGGGATCGCGAGCAGGGGCACCGGCAGCTTGAGCTTTGCCTTCTTGATCCCCCGAGCCTGGAGGAACCAGTCGAACATCGTCTCGTAAGTCACGACCTCAGGCCCCCCAAGCTCGACGATGTGGCCGAGGAGCTCGGGCTTCGCCACCGTTTCCACGATGCACCGGGCGGCGTCGTCGCGCAGGATCGGCTGCAGCTTCGCCTGGCCGCTGCCCGGGATGACCGCGAACGGACCGATGAGCGCTCGCTCGAAGTCGTTGAGGATTCCACCTTCCTCCGCCAGCACAAACGAGAAGCGGAGGATCGTGCCGGCCACTCCGGTTTTGGCGAGCTCCTGCTCCCCCATCCACCGCGACGTGAAGTACTTGTAGTGCGGGTCCAGCTTCGCTCCGATCGCGCTGACCAGGACCACCGACCGGACGCCCGCGGCCATCGCCGCCTGGCCCAGGATGCGGGGGCCGTCGACGTTGACGGCGAGATATGACTGCGGGCGGTTGCGGCGCACCGCGACCAGGCTGATGACGTGCTCCACTCCCTGCGCCGCCTGGGTGACCGAAGATGGGTTCAGCCCGTCGCCGACGACGACCTGGGCGCCCCGCACCTTGAAGGCGGCGGCTTTCATGGGGTCGCGGACCAGCACGCGGAGCTGATGCCCGCCGTCGAGGATCTTGTGAGCGACGCCCCGGCCGACGAAGCCGGTCGAACCGAGGAGGAGGATTCGTGCCACCGGGCAACATGCTAATTCAGGCGATACTGAAGGCCGGTGGTTGGGTACCTCGCCAGCCCGGCTCCCACTTCGGGTGGAACCTTTTCCAGCCCGCTTCTGCTGGGCGTCTTCGCGTTCCTGCTCGGAATCGGAGCGATCGGGGCTGCGCTGCGCAGGCGGCGCGCCCGAGAGCGCTACCCCGAGACCTATGCCGGGGCGGGCGGGATCGCCTACACGGCCGTCCAGATCGGCTGCGGCGGCGTACTGCTCCTGGGCGGCGCCGGTCTGGTCGTCCTGGCGCTGGTCTTCCGAAAATAGTCAGATGACGTTTCGCTCGTGCACCAGTGAACCTTCGGCGAACCGCGTAAACGCAAACGGAGT
>VBII01000179.1 GCA_005887735.1 Chloroflexota bacterium | reverse complement strand
GTGCTGCTCGGCCTTGTGGGTTTCCCGGCGGTACTGCGTGCCTGGCAGTGGCTTCGGGCTCGCCGTGAACCATCGCGGTTTCAGGAAACCGGGCCCTCAGGTACCGCCATCAACATGGTGGTTTTCCTGGCTCTGTTCCTGACGCCGTGGTACTTCCGACCTCTTTCCTTTACCAGTGACGCAGCGCTGGTTTTCTATGGTGCATCCATGTGGCTCGCCGCAATTCGCGGCTATGGCGGGTGCGAGGTCCTGGCCATCTCCAACTGGCTGCTTCGCAGGGACGATCAGGTTGGCTGTTTCGTGCTGAGCCCGGTCGACTATCTGGAGCACCGTCTAAGGCCCGGCCTGCCGGGCTGAGGTCGGTCCCCCATCCGGGGCTTCTTCTATTTGTAGCCGCGCGACAGTAAATATTGGGCGCCGGACTCGAATCCCCTGGGTCCCGGCACGAAGAACCCGAAGGCGTCGGCCAACCGGTTCGTCGTGTTGAACGCAAAACACACCGCGAGAGCATCCTCGATCTGCTCGCGCGAGACACCGGCGTCCAGCAATCCGCGCATGTCGGCCGCCTCGACAGAGTGCTCTCGGGTCAGCTTCTGCAGCATGCGAAGGGTGGCTCGGAGGGGCTCCTCGATCGGCGCCGTTTCGAGATTTGAAAGTACGGCAGCGACCCGCGCTTCATCGTGATAAGCCCCGATTGCGGTCGCAGTGTGCGCGCCAATGCAAAACTCGCACGCGTTCACCTTCGAGACAAAAGCGGCCATCAACTCCCGGTCGCCCACCGACCATGTGGATGGCCCACGCATCGCCTCGTGTGTGATGTTCTTCATCGGGTCGCCGTAGAAATCGGCGCGATAGAAAACGAGCTTGGCCGCGTCAGGTACCGGCTGACGCGAGGCCAGTTGTATAAACGCAAACAGAACCTTCGTGCCAAACGTGTAGCCGCTGTTGAGGATTTCGAGGCGCATATTCAGAGCCCCCCATCACCAACGGCAATAGTCAGGGCTGCCAGGGCGCTCCGATATTGCCGCGTGGCCTGACCCAATGCAGCACATACGACGAGCTCAAAGATTTGATCCTCACTAAGTCCGGCTGCTTTCACCGCGGCGACGTCGTCGTCCGTGATCTGGGTGGGGTGCTTGGCGACTTTGCTGACGAGCCCATGGATCGGCTCAGTGAGCGTTGCGTTGTCGAACGCAGCACGTCGCTCCGCACGGGACGCCCTTCCGTCTCCCTCGAGGACCCGGCTGACAAGCGCTTGATGTAGCTTTTCTTTCTCTTCCATCTATTCCTCGGTCGCCACCGCCCTGGCGAAAAGCGCCAGGTTGCTGCTCCAGCCACCGCCTTCGCCGATCCCGTCGCGCAGCGCCTGGCCATCGACGAGTCGATCCAGGTGTCGATGTTCGAGCTCAACCCTGGTCTGTTCCGGCCCCTCGGCAGTGAACCGCACCTCGATCTCGCTGGCGTGCTTCGGATCGGGGTCGTACTGCCAGGAGCCGTTGATCTGCCAGGTGACCAAAAGTCGCAGCGGTGGCTCCCATGCCAGCACCCGGCCCCAGTCGCATTCGCTGCCATCCACCCCGCGTTCGTACCACCGACCGCCTTCGCGTGGCTCCAGGATGGCCTCAGCCATTTCCGCCTGGCCGATATGAAACTCGCGGGGCCACCAGGTGTCGAACGAAGTCGTGAAGATACGGAATGCCTTTTCGATGGGCGCGCGAACGGTGGTCGCTCCGTTGATTGCTGGGATCGTCGTTGCGTCACCCACGATTTTTCCTCCCTACCTACAAGTCATCAGGGGCCGCTTCGGCGGCCCGTTGATAGGCTCCGAGCGCCTGATCCCAGACGCGGTCCAGGTAGGCCCTCAGGGCCGCCACTCCAGCCGGGTCGATCTGATAGAGACGACGCGTTCCCTGGGACCGGCTGAACACGAGCCCGCCATCTTTGAGCACACGAAGGTGCTGCGATACGGCCGGCCTGGTGATTGGGAGCTGCTTGGCCAGTTCCCCAACTGACCAGGGATGCCGAGCCAGCAGCTCGAAGATGGCGCGCCGGCTGGGGTCACCGAACAAACTCAGGCGAGGCTCTCCGTAAGCCGCCACGAACGGTTAGTTTACGCCTACCAATATCCCGGAGGTGGCGTCAGGCGAGGTGCCTATCGTCACGAAATCCTCTACGTGAGGGAGGATCTCTCGGCTCGGGTCCTAGCTTGGAATCGACGCAATGCGACGCCCGCCCAGATGATCTCGACCACGCCGAACGGCCAAGCGCCCGCGAGAAATCCATACGCGCTCGAAAGTAGGCATCCGACCGCGAAGGCGAGGACAAACGCTCGATGTTGCCTCTCAGCGGCATACGTCGCCATCATGAAGGTGACGGCGATTACGCCAAACACCGTGACGCCGATTCCGCTCATCCTCGCAACCTCCTGAGTCGTTCGGGAACTACGACGAGCCAGGACATTCGGGCCTTGATGTAAGACCACCGGTGTGCGGTGCAACGGCTGTGCTGCGCCGACACTACTTGGTGGTTCGTTTCTTGGCGGGTGTCTTGCGTGAACTTGTCTTCTTCACCGACGCCGTTGGATGGAGGCGCTCGGGAAGCACCTTCTTGCCTGTCGAGCGGTTCCATTCCTCGTACTGGTCGTCGGTGATCTTGCCCTCGACAAGCAGCTGTGCGAACTTTCGGCGCTGCGCCTTGCTCTTGAAGGGCATCAAGCAGAGACTAGCAAACGCCAGCACGGCCGGGGTTCAAGCCGGTCCGCGCTGGAGTGCCAGTTTCAGAAGACGAACCCCGGCGGGTTGCAGCCACTTGGTTGCGACCCGCCCGGGATGTCGTCAAGCGATCTATTGCGGTTCTTTCAGCCCTTGATGTGAATCGCTACCGGTCCGGTGGTCACGGTCGTGGTGGTGGGAGACAAACAGGGCGGGCATGCAAAGGTGAACAGGGTCAGGGATAGAGTCGCGGTGGCCTGGCCGCCACTGAAGGCAGCCGTAAACGGATCGGTCTGCACGTCCGGTACCACGAGTGCCTGATATGCGTGCGAGCCCCCGTCGCAGATCAGGTCCACCCCTGGCTGGGCAGATCCAAAAGCACCCTTGCCGCCGGAAGCGAGGGTTGCGACCCCAACGGCGACGTTCGAGTTTCCGTTCGCCTGGATAACTTGGAGCGTGCCAGACAGCGACTGGCTAACAGTGGGGTCCGAGGAGGGTGCCGGGCAAGTGACCGAAATTGGCACCAATATGCCGAGCGAAGCACGGGTCGCGGGTGAGCCTACCGACACCGTCAGGCCGGAGTCGGCAGATGCCGCCACGGGAAGGAGTCCTAGCAACAGGACCGGAGTCAGTGCGCCGAATCGAAGGAGCCGTTTCAACATCATTGGTCACCTCATAAAGCTTGGCCGGAACGGCGCAGATGCTCAGAGGAAAGCCGTCTCAAAGCCAGTCTCGTCGGGGTTTCAAAATTGGTATCAAAGAGCGCGACCTCATCGATTGGTCTCAGCGAGGGGACTACTCGCGGGCGCGAAGAAGGATCTATGGAGCGCTCCGAAGTTTGGTGACCTCACGTAGTGCTGTCATGACAGGCTGATGGAACCCGACGTCGTTGCCTTCATTCCAGCGAATCTGAGTGAACCCGGCGTGCTCGGCCGCCACCTTAAGAGCCTCTCGACCGATGGCTCGATAGCGAGTGCTGTGTTGGTTGACGTTCCAACCTGTTGGTCCCTCGGTGAGTACGAGTAGCTGGATTGTGTACATCGGGCTGTCTGGGGCATCCCAGTCATGCAGCCGCACCAAAACCTGGCGTGGCGGACCTGGGTTGATTTGAGGCGTTGTCGTCGCGGGTCGCTCAACAAGCGCCTTGTCGTAGTCCCGGACGGTGATGACAAGGAGGCCGCCAGGCCTCAGTTTTGATCCCATTGCGCGAAACGCCCGCGCCACATCGTCTTCGGTCAAGAGATGCGGGATCGCGTTGTCACATGAGATCACCACGTCGAACGTGCCTTCCACCGGTCCTAAATCGCGGAAGTCGCACCGGGCGAATGAGATTTCCAAACCCAGACGCACTGCTTCTGTGCGGGCGCGTTCCAGGGAGCGTTCGCTGATATCAGTTCCCTTGACTCTGTATCCGAGGCCAGCCAAGCCGAGGGCCTGCGTACCAATTCCGCACGAACAATCAAGAACAGGCGAGGGGCCACATCACGGCGACCAGCAGCAGCCGCAGGGCGCTTACCCACTCCGCGAGGGACATCCACAGGAGTATCGCGGCTTGCTAGAGATGTCCCGCCCGGGGTGGCGGACGAGGCGGTGACCCAGATCCCGGTCGACTACGCGATCGGCTGAGCGGCCTGAAACGTCAGGCCGGGGGCTCGGTTAGATGGCGGTGAAGAGAGTCAGGGCGACGCTCGCGATCAGGACCAGGCTCCAACCCAGGTCGAGGTTGAACCAGCCGCGCCGAAGGATGCCGAGCCCGACCTTCTCATAGATGACCACCGAGACGACACCCATCACCAGCAACATCGCAGCGACATGAAGCGAAGCCGCCGCCACCGCCTGGAGCGAGATCTCGCTCAGGCTGTGGTAGGTGGCATAGATGGGCAGGCCGAGAAGCACCGGCGCCAGCATCAGGCCGGCGCCGTGCGCGGACGACATCAGGAACGACCACATCGCGAGCCTGGCTCGGCCGACTCGCATCCCGAATCCGCCGGGATGCGAGCGAGGTCGCGCAAGCTTGAAGAGCCCGAAGCTCACCAGCACGAGAGCGGCGAGCAGGCGGATGAGGAATGGCGGGACGACCTGCTCGGTCAGGGAGACCGCGACGACAACCATGACGATCGAGGCTTCGTGCCCGATCGCGATCGGCAACAAGGACTCGAGCACGGCACGCCGGCTCTTCTCTTGCAAGCCGCGCGCGACCGCAAAGAGCCAGCCCATCCCGGGATTGACACCGTGGTAGGCCCCGAGCAGCAAGAGAGCTGCCCAGGGCCACAAAGCGCTGCTCACGAGTAGCAGTAGGAGTCGGAGGACGCGTCGCCGCCCTCCAGGTGGACCTGGTGCGTGCGCTGTTCGAACGTGGTGAAGAACCCGCTCATCCCAGCTCGCGTAGAGCGAGTTGGTCAGGTACGCGCGCTTGCCGTCGCGGCTCAGCTCCACCATCTGTGGGCCTCCGTTGAGCGGACCGCTGGTGGGGTGGGCGGCCTTGCGCACGATCCCACCTAGATGCACGCTGCCGGTCTTCCTGGGCTTGAATGGGTCGCTGACGTCGAACTGCAGGAACTCGCCCGTGCCCCACGCGGAGACGTAGAGCCAGCGGTCGTCGAGGGAGAGGTTGATGTCGCTGACCAGCGGCGGCACGGCCTTGAAGCCTTTGAGCAGCGGCGGCAGATCGTCGGTGTTGGCGGCCTCGGCGGGAATGTCGATCACCTTCTCGATCTTGTAGCTCGAGCCGTCGAGATACCAGGTCCAGATCGACGCGCTCAAGTCTTTGAGGCTCGTCACCACGCCGACGAATCCGTAGGCTTTGGCGGGGTCATGCGCCGGTCGCAGCTCGAGCACCATCTGGTACTCCTTGCCGAGGTCGATCTCCTGACGGTGCCGGCGCTTCGGCAGATCCCAGATATGGATCTTGTGGCCGTACTCGCCGGCCAGCAGGATCTCGGGGTTGACGCCGCCCTCGACCATGTTGGGCGTGCCCCACTCGCTCGTGATCGCCGTGTCGTAGCCGAGGTGCCACCAGAAATCGTAGGCAAGCTTCTGGGGTCCGCGATCGATCTCCCAGCGGCCCTTGACCGCGAAAGTGTCGTGGTCGATCACGAACACGCCGCCGGGCGCATCCCCGTCAGGGTTGCCGAGTGCACTGACATAAATCCCGTCCGGGCCGCAGTGGATTGTGTGGGGCCGGCTGTAGCCGGCACGGTCCGCGATCTCCTTGGCCTCGATCGTGTGGACAAGCTTCGGCTGCTTCGGATCGGGCTTGACATCGAAGACGTAGATACGCGACGAGCGAAGGCCCGGCACGAGCAGGTACCGGCGCTCGAGATGCGGGTGCGCGGCGTAGGGACACAGGGCAGAACTGCACACGTTCCAGCCAAAATGGTGGAACTCATCGCCAACGTTTGGCGCATCGACGCGGCCGATCTGCTTGCCGAAAGCCTTTGACTTCGGGTCCAGGTCGACGGTGACGAGGCCGTCGGGCTTTTGGCGCGTGGGATCGAACGTGACCATGTAGGCCAGCGTCTCGATGGGCGCTTCCGCCGCGAGACGCGGCGACGGATAAAAGGTTGGATCGGGTCGGAGAAGTGTGGTGGCCATCTCGATTTCCTCCATCAGACCTAGCCGTGACGTCTGTTCGAGCACGAGCCTATGGACCCGGCTGGTTTGACTGTGTGCCGTTCATCACGTTTACCGTGTGTCGTTCGACACACGTTGCCGCCCCAGCCACCCCCGGCTGGTCACGGATCGTGAATCACACGTGCGAGGAGCCGCGGCGGCGAAGGCCGTCGTGGTTCAGCACTGTGATCGAACGTGCAGATTGGCGGATGTATCCCAGGTCGGAGAACCGTCGAAGCGCACGGTTCACGTTCTCACGGCTGGCGCCGACCATCCCGGCCAAAACGCGCTGGCTGAACGATAAGTCAATGACGATCCCATCCGACGTTTGCCTGCCTTTCGTATCCGCCAGCTCGGCCAGCTTTGATGCAACCCGGCCCGATATGTCGAGAAATGCGACGTCGCCCATAGCCGCGTCCTTCCGTTTTATGTAGACGCTCAGGCTGGTGATGATTCGCAGCAGCAATCTCGGTTGGGCGGTGAGGAATCGAAGCAGCGGCGCCTTCGCGATGACCAGGCAGACAGTCCTCTTGAGGGCCTGCGCGTCGGCTGTCCTCTCACCCTCGTCGTCAAACAGGGACAGCTCACCAAAAACTTCACCCGGGCCCGCGATGGCGAAAACCACCTGGCCGCCGCCCTCACCAACGCGCCCGATCATCACCTCGCCATCAATCACCATATAAAGGTGTGAGCCGGCGTCGCCCTCGCGGAAGAGATGCGCGCCTTTGGCAAAGCTGCGTGTGCGAGCTGCAGCGCGCAGCGGTTCCAGGTCGGCTGGGGTCAGGCCTTCGAATATGGGTGCTTTCGTGAGTAGCTCGATCGGGTCCATGCGCCGCCAATCATGCACGGTGGCCGTTTTGATCCTGTTCTTCGGTCAAAGGGCCGGGCGCATCACACCAAAGTCGGCGCCTTAACGCCTGGGCGCTGTACTCGGTCTGGGTGAGACTCGAGCATTGAGACGTTCACCAATTAGGGAGGAGACCGACCCGCTCGGTCTCCTCGTCACTTGAGGGGCCGAGTTGCCATACGGTGTGGGCAACGATGGAGGCTAGATGACGCCCGGCGTAGGGAATAGGCGGACGATCGAAAGGCGGTCAGGAATAGATCGTCGCCGCGCCGACCGCAGGACCACCACCGAGCGCCGCTTTGATGTCGAGCGTACCGGGGCAGCCGATCGCCAAAACCGCAGAAGCACGTGGCGCCGCGTGGACTATCGCCGCAGCTTGTTCAACCGTCGCGCGGCTAAACAGGGTGGGAGTCTTACACCACCACTCGGTACCTGACCTAAGACGCTCCCCAGGTTCAAACTCCGGGCATTTCCGCTCTCAGGACACGGTGCGCGGGGCGCCGTCGAATAGCAGCCGCTTTTCGAAGTGGCTAACTTCATCACTTTACAAAATCGCTTCTATACAATCGGCCGACCTTGGGGTCGATAAGGGGGGCTAATCGGCTGGTCTGGCGAGCCGTGCCGGCGGGCGCGGTGCGCTTGCTCGCGATTGCGGGCCTCGCGCTCGGCTTGATCGCCCTCAGCGCCGCAGCCGCCCAGGCCACTGGCGACGAGTCGCCCAATTACCAGATCGACAACTCCCACTCGGGCGGCCAGCCGACCGACGGGCTGCGGGCGCCGTTGGGCCAGGTGTGGAGCCGCGACCTCGGCGGCTCCGTCTCCTACGCGTTGATCGAAGGCGGTCGTGCCTACGTCACGGTCGCCGACACCGGCACGAACGGCACCAGGCTGTTCGCGCTCGACGTCGCCACCGGCGCGATCGACTGGGGCCCGATTGAACTCGGCGGCTTCTACAACTTCTCCGGCGCCGCCTACGACGGCGGCCGCATTTTTGCGGTCAACTTCCAGGGCCTGCTGACGGCTTACGACGCGATCACGGGCGCCCAGGTCTGGTCCGTGCAGCTCACCGGCCAGTCGAGCTTCACGACCCAACCGGCGGCGTATCAAGGCATCGTCTATCTGTCCGGCGCCGGCAGCGGCGGAACGCTGTATGCGGTGAGCGAGGCGAACGGACATGTGCTGTGGACAGCGCCGGTATTGAACGGAGATCACAGCATTCCCGCCGTCACCGCGGACGGCGTCTATGTGTCCTACGCATGCGACCAGGCATATGACTTCAACCCGACCACCGGCGCACAAATCTGGCATCACACCAGCAACTGCGAGGGCGGCGGGGGCAGGACGGTTGCACTCTATGGCGGCCGCGTCTACACCCGAGACTTCAACAGCGGCAACCTCATCCTCGACGCTCAGACGGGCGCACAGGTCGGGACCTTCCCGTTCACGGTTCCGTACGGCTTCACCATCCCGATCCCGGCATTTTCCGGCTCCATGGGCTACTTCTTCGACAGCGCCCAGCTGCGCGGCATCGACCTCGGCACCGGCACCACCATCTGGACCTTCGCCGGCGATGGGAGACTCAGCTCTGCCCCGATCGTGGTCGGCACGTTCGTCTACATCGGTTCGACGAGTGGAAACCTGTACGCGCTCGACTCATCCAGCGGCGCTTTGGTTGGAACCACCAACGTCGGCTCGGGGATCGCGTTCCCTGACGAGAACGACGCGTTGCAGCTGGCCGGCCTTTCAGCCGGTGAGGGCTACCTGCTCGCGCCCGCGGGCAATCGCCTGGTCGCCCTGACCAGCGCCATCCGCCTGACGCCCTCGAGTTTGACGTTCCCGAGCCAGCTGGTCGGCACGATCAGCCAGGCCGAGGTGGTGACGGTCACCAACTTCAGCGCGTCTGCGGTGAACGTCTCTGCGATCAGCGCGAGCGGAGACTTCTCGAGGAACACCAACTGCCCGTCGTCGCTCGCGGCCGGTGCGTCGTGCACGGTGCAGGTGACGTTTTCGCCGACGGCTTCAGGTCCGCTCACCGGTGCTCTGTCGGTGCGGGTCGGCGTCTACCCGACGCCCCAGACGGCGCTCCTTTCGGGTATCGGCGTGGACGCCGTCCTCGACCATATAACGGTAAGTCCGGCGCAGGCCACCATCACCGCCGGCGCGCGTCAGGCGTTTAGCGTCGAGGGCTTCGACAGCGCCGGCAATGACCTCGGTGACGTGACTGGCTCGGCCAGCTTCTCGATCCAGGACGCGACCGGCAACTGCGCCGGTGCGACGTGCACCGACACGGCAGCCGGCGAGCACACCGTGGTGGCGGTGGTCGGCGGCAAGCCCGCGACCGCGCTTCTCACGGTGACGCCGGGACCCTCCGACCACATCACCATCAGCCCCAGCTCGGCGACGATCACCGCGGGCGGGAGCCAGTCGTACACGGATCGCGCGTTTGACGCCTACGGCAACGACCTGGGCGACGTGACGCAGCAGTCGGTCTTCACGCTCATCACGCCGAGCTACGCAAGCCCCTTGCCCTGCCCGAACGCCACCTGCTCGACGATCTATGCCACCCAGCCCCTGTATGGAGACTCGGCCCAAGCGTCATACACGCCTTCGGGCGGAAGCCAGCTCACTTCGCTCAGCCCACTGACGGTTCTCCCCGGGCCTATTGACCATCTCGTCATCAGCCCGACCAATGACACTATCGCCGCCGGCGTGCCGGTGGGGTACTACCTGTACTCGGCAGACGTGTACGGCAACCGGATCGCGGACGTCAACGGATCCGCGCAGTTCACGATCACATCGCCAGGCACGTGCAACGGCTCCAGCTGCTCTTCCAAGAAGAGCGGCAACTATGTCGTGACCGCGACCTACTCGGGTCGTTCGATCAGCGCGAACCTCACCGTGGTGCCCGACTTCCCGACAACACTCGTCGTCAGCCCCGCCACCGCGACCGCCGCCGCAGGCAGCGGGCAGGCGTACACCGACCAGGCGTATGACGAGTACGGCAACAGCTTCGGCGATGAGACCTCGGCGAGCACCTTCAGCGTACAGAACGGCGCGTGCACCGCCAACGTCTGCACCTCAACGATGGTCACCGCCCCCGGGACCTACGACACCGTCACCTCGTCGTGGAAGTGGTGGCAGTACGCCAGCCCGCTGACCGGCACGGCTCAGCTCACGATCGTGCCCGGTCCTGCGCACAGCCTCGCCCTGACGGGGCCGGCGTCGACCACCGCCGGAGCTGCAGTCACCATCACCGCCCGAGCCGCCGACGCGTATGGAAACGACATCGGCGACGTCAGCGGCCAGGCATCGTTCTCGATCGCGCCGGACGGGAGCTGTCAGGCGAACGCATGCACGCCGACGACGGCAAGAGCTCACTCCATAACGGCGAGCTACCAGGGCGCGTCGGGCACCCTGGGGCTGGTGGTCACCGCCGGGCCGGTTGCCTCCCTGCAGCTGGCGCCCGCCAACGCGTCGATCACCGTCGGGGGCAGCCAGGCGTACAGCGCCGAGGGGTTCGACCAGTACGGCAATGACGTGGGAGACGTGACACCTGCCACCGCCTTCACCCTCGCGGGCAGCCCGTGCAGCGGCAACGTGTGCACGCCGGCGAACGCCTCCCCCAACGCCCTCGAGGTGAACGGCACGTACCAAGGCGCCGGCGGCAAGACCTCACTCGTTGTGCGCCCGGTGGCGGCCACGGTCGACCAGGTCACCGCGGCGCCTGAGAGCCCGAACAAATCGATCCAGCTCAGCGACACCATCCGGGTTTCGGCGAGAGTCACGCTCGCCTCCGCCTGCTGCGGCCCGGCCGACGGCACGGTCACCTTTTCGACCGGCACAGTCGCGGTCACGGTTCCCATCAGCCTTCCTGCGGGCACGAGCTCCGCGGTGGTCAGCGCTGACTACCCGTTGAGCGCCGCCGCGGTCCCGGGCGGAGCCGGCATTTACACCCTGACGGCGGCCTACCAGAGCTCCAGCGTCAACTACGGCGGCGCCGCCGGCTCGGCCCAGGTGACCGTTCTCCGCGAGGCGAGTTCGACGATCTTCGCGACGCCGTACTACGTCTCAAATGGAACCAGCCCAACGCTCGCGGTGACCGTCGACCAGCGTGATCCGGCCGGCGACACGCAGTACATCGACTATGCCGTCACATCGGTCTGGGTGCGCTTCGACGTCTTCACGCCGGGTGCCGCGACCCCGAGCCGGACCGTCTACGCGCAGGTGCGCGACGCCTCGAACTGGAGCACCACCGGTTCGGGGACGGCTCAGGTCAGGCTCTCCGCGCCGCTGCCAGACGGGGTCTACGAGGTGGTCGCGGGGATCGTGGCTTCGAGCACATCCCCGAACGGCAACTCGTCGACCTACCTTGCCTCCGACCTCCTCCGCGTCTACATCACATCAGCGCCGAACACCTCGAACTTCGCGGCCGGCGCGGGCTTTATCAACCCTGACTCGACTTCCAACGCGGGCACGGGGAACGGTTACTTCGGCCTCTTCCTGAAGCCGGGCAAGACGCCGCAGGGCACGATCGCGTACACGTACCGCGTCTCGATGGACGTGGGGGGAGGGAGCATCCGTGACGTTGACGTCGAGGTGACAGGCACTTCGATCGCCTCGCTCAACCTCCACTCGGTAGGAGGAGGCGGCACCGTGGCGGCGGCGGGCAAGTTCTCGGTCCGCTACCTCGACGCGGTCACCGGGACCGACTACTCCGCCTTCGATTTCACGGCGGGCTCCTACCAGCTCAACGCCACCGACGGCGGCGCCACCGGCGACAAGTACGTGATCGTGCTGATGCGACCGGACGGGACTGCGTTCCACTCCAGCTCCAGCGGCCAGGTGCCGATCGCGGGCGGAGCGATCACCGTCAAGTCCTAGCGCCCCCGGCCGGATTTCCAGCGTCCAGGTCAGCCAGTGCAGATCGCAACAACGCTTT
>VBII01000178.1 GCA_005887735.1 Chloroflexota bacterium | reverse complement strand
GGTGAGGGCGGCGCCGCGGACAGGTTCACCGAAGCGCACGGGGGCACGCTGAACGACGCTCCGACCGTGCCCCAGTCGTTCAGGTGGCTGTTCTCGAAAGCGGCCACCTCGCCGGCGACCCACACCGTGTGGCCGTCGTTCGGATCTGGCGCGGCCGCGCTGTAGTCGCCAAAACGCGAACCACCGGAGGCGGAAGTTGGACCCACGTAAACGCCGGCGCCGGCCTGGACCAGCAGGGTCTGATCGAAATTCCCCGGGCTCGCGGCGATGATGTCGGACACGTAGACCGTCGGCACGTCGGCCGTCGACGACTCCGTGTAGCTGACATAGGTCGTCCCACCTCGGTCCATCGTCACCGCGGGGTAGTAGAGGTAGTCGCCCGTGCCCTGCGCGAACATGCCGACGTCGAAGTCCTCGGTCACTGACACCGTGCTGGAGAAGAGCGGGAAGCCGCCCACGCTGATCTGGACGAGCCTCAGGCACGCCCTCTGCTGGGTGTCGCCGGCCGGAGTGCAGCCGTCGCCTCCGGCGGCCCAGATTTTCCCCGATTGATAGACCGCGCTGTCGAAGCGGAGGTCTCCGGTGTCGAGCTGGAGGTTCACGATGGCCTGCGCCCACCCGATGTTCTGCTGCGCCGGATTGCCCATGACGGCGAAGATTCCGTACTCAAGCTGACCCCCGGGCTCCCACACAAAGTACTGGATGCTGACCGCGCTGGAGGACCCGGTCGGCACCACCCACGTTGAGGTGGTGGAGTAGACCGGCTGTACCGACGCATGGTTGCTGTCGTTGAAGGCCTGCCCGTACTCGGCTGCCGCAGCTCCGTTGACCAGCGCGCCCTTGTCGACCACCAACCAGATCGCGTACTGGAAGAAGCCGTTCGACGCGAACTGGTTGCACGAGATCGCGACCTTGTCGTCCGTGAAGCCCAGGAGCGGCTGGTCGCAGAGCACGTGGTCGGCGTGCTGGTCGAGGACCGCATAGAAGTTCCAGCTCTGCGTCGGGTCGCTGCTCGTCGAGACAGCGAGGAAGACGTAGCTGTCGAACGTGGTGGATGTGGCGCCGTCGAAGGCGAGCGTGCTGAAATACCAGCGCCCGCTCGCCGCGTCGAACACGATCTTGGGATCGGTCGCGATGAAACCGTTCGGCACATGGAAGAAGGTGTTGGTGTCGAACTCCATGGTCGCGGCCGTGTTGCGGTTGATGATCTTGCCCATGGCGTTCACCACCGCCACGAGGTGGCTGGGTCCCGCCGCAAGCTGAGTGTCCGGCGGGGTGATGCTCAGGCCGTTGAAGGCCACCTCCTCGTCGTGCGTGATGAGGGTCCGCACGTTGCCCACGCCCGGTTGGGCGGCAGGCGCGATCGTCTGCACGCGCGGAGCCGACGTCGCGGTGCGAGGCGCGTTCGGCGCCGCTGCCGGCCGGGGGCGCTTGAGGTTGGGTGGATCGATGGTGCCGCGGCGGCTCGCCTGGCCGGGAGCGATCGCCTGCGGGCGCGATTGCGCGATCACCGGCACGGTCGCGTAGCCCGATGAACCGGGGCTCGTCAGGACAGGGGCTTGTCTTGCGGGAACGGCGCTTGCGGCGTGAGCTGTTCCGCCGGTGACTGGCAGGGCGGCGGCCAGCATGGCGATCACTAGCAGCACATGCCGAAGAGATCGCAAGGCCCTAACCACCCCTCACCTGATGGCTGACTTTAGCCGAGCGAGGATGGCTCGTGAAGTAAAGAATTCTTTGGCGGACGCGACGCAGTGCTGCAGGTCAGGTCAGGCCGTAGGGCAGCGCCACGAAGTACGCGTCGTTGCACCCCAGCGAGCCACACTGGGTGCCCAGGCTGCTGGCATCGCGGACCCAGGCCGTGTAGAGGTAGCTGCCCGCAGGTAGGGCGGTGGTCCAGCTGAAGGTATTGCTCGAGGCGTAGGCCCGCGCGATCTGCCAGGTTCCGCCGGGAGACCGAATCCAGAACTGGTACAGCGGGCGCGGGCAGCCGGTCGAGCCGGCGGTGAAGGTGATGGTGGTGCCTGACGCCTGAGTCGACGCCGGCGATGGGATGTCGCTGACCGAGGTGCAGGGCTGGGTGGTCAGCCTGAAGGTCTGGGCGACGAAGAAGGCGTCGTTGCAACCGAACGAGCTGCACTGGGTGCCGGTGCTGCTTGCGTCCCGGACCCAGGCGGTGTAGAGGTAGTTGCCTGGGGCCAGGCCGCTTGTGTTCCAGGCGTAGGTGTTGGTCGCCGAGTACGAGCGGACGACCTGCCAGTTGCCGCCGGGAGGCCGGATCCAGAACTGGTAGCGCAGGTTGGCACAGCCAGTCGAGCCCGCGGTGAAGGTGATGCCGCTCCCGGAGAGCTGGGGTGAGCTGAGCGACGGCGTGTCGTTGACCGAGGCGCATGTCTGGCGAGTGAGGCTGAACGTCTTGGCGGCGAAGAAGGCGTCATTGCAACCGAGGAAGCTGCACTGCGTGCCGGTGCTGGCCGCGTCGCGCGCCCAGGCGGTGTACATGTAGCTGCCCGGCGCAAGGCCGGTCGTGTTCCAGATGAACGTATTGCCCGACGAATAAGCCTTGGCGATCTGCCAGCTCCCGCCTGGAGGCAGGATCCAGAACTGGTAGCGAGGATTGGCGCAGCCGCTCGAGCTGGCGGTGAAGGTGATGCTGGTGCCGCTGGCCTGGGGCGACAAGGCTGAAACCGCATCCGTGACCGATGTACACGCACCAGTCGTCAACCTGTAGGTCAGCGCAGGCACGAATGAGTCGTTGCAGCCCAGGTAGCTGCACGTGGTTCCGCTGCTGGCGGCATCTCGCGCCCATACCGTGTAGAGGTATGAGCCTCCGGCGAGGCCGTTCGTGTTCCAGGTGAAGGTGGTGCTGGCAGAGTAGCTCTGCAGGACTTGCCAGGCATTTGAGCCGGGCGGGAGCGCCCAGAACTCGTAGCGCGGATTCGGGCAGTTCGTCGAGCTTGCTTTGAACGTGACCTGCGTCGTTGCCGGCATTGGTGACAAAGGCGAAGCAGTGACGCTCGCGCCGGCGCACGGAGTCGCGGTCGGGACGGTTTGGCTGAACAGGTCGGTGATCGCCGGTGAGCCCGCGTCGTTCGTGGTCAGCGTGGAGACTCCGCGCGCTGATTCGATCGTGTGCAGGAGGGAGTAGTGGTTGTAGGTGACCGCGCTTCGGGCCCCGACCCCGATTCCGCCACCGAGAAGAATCGTCGGGACGTGATTACCGGCACCGATGTCGTCCTCGTCCCACGTGAGGACCAGCAACGAGCGCTGCACTCTGAAGGCGGGTGAGCTGAGTATCTGCGGGACCTGGCTCTGCAGCCACCTGTCGCCGGCCGCAACCCCACAGTCATGCATGTCGTTGCACATGTTCGGTGTGATGAACGCGTAGTTAGGGGTGGTCGAGGTCGAGCCCAGGTCGGTCGCAAGCTGCGTGTACGGAACCACGTGTGCTTGACACCGACTCGTGTTGGTGCGGATGTCGTTGAAGTAGATGAACGGGTTGTGCTTCTGAGCGTAGGGATAGCTGTCGCCGATGAAGCACGGCGATGGCATCGATTCCATGTACGCCTTCCATGAGCTGCCCGTGGCCTCCAGGTTGTCTGCGAGGTTTCTCGCCGAGACCCAGCACGTCGTGCAGTCAGAGCTGATGCCGTAGGTGCTGCCTCCGGTAAGGGCGAGGTAGTTGGGCAAGCTGGGATGAGACACGCCGTAGTAGTTGGTCGCGAAGGCGCTCGACGGGAGCAGGCTGTTGACGTACGGCGCGCTGGAGCTGCCGATCACGGAGCCGTAGCCGTAGTTCTCCATCACGATGACGAAGACATGGTCATAGGCGGGGACGGTCGCGGCATCCGCCTGCTTGGCCCCATGGCCCGATGCCGTTGCCGCGACCAGGGCGGCGATGAAAGTTCCTGCGAGACGTCTTCGCGTGAACAGAATCCGGGATTCTTATCAGGCGGTCCCGACTCATCGAGCGCCTCGCTGTTAACAATCGTTAATAGAGCGCGGTCAGCTCAATCCATAGGACTGGGCGACGAAGTAGGCGTCGTTGCAGCCCAGCGAGCTGCACTGCGTTCCGCTGCTGCTGGCGTCGCGGACCCAGGCCGTGTAGAGGTAGCTGCCGGGGGCCAGGCCGGTGGTGTCCCAGGTGAAGGTGGTGCTGCTCGAGTAGGCCTTGGCGATCTGCCAGCTGCCGCCCGGCGGCCGGATCCAGAACTGGTAGAGCGGGTGCGGGCAGCCGGTCGAGGTCGCGGTGAAGGTGACGCTGGTGCCCGAAGGCCGTGGCGGAGCCGGCGCCGGGGAGTCGTTGACCGAGGTGCAGGGCTGGCTGGTCAGGGTGAAGGTCCGGGCGACGAAGAAGGCGTCGTTGCAGCCCAGCGAGCTGCACTGGGTGCCGGTGCTGCTGGCGTCGCGGACCCAGGCCGTGTAGAGGTAGTCGCCGGCGGCGGAGCCCGCGGTACGCCAGATAAAGGTGTTGCCCGTCGAGTAGGGCTGCACGACCTGCCAGCTCCCGCCCGGGGGTCGGAGCCAGAACTGGTAGCGCGGATTCGGGCATCCGGTTGAGCCGGCGGTGAACGTGATGTTGGTTCCGACCAGCTGGGGTGAGGCGGGTGCCGGCGCGTCGGTCACCGACGTGCACCGCTGCACGGTCAGCGTGTAGGTCTGAGCGACGAAGAACGCGTCGTTGCACCCCAGCGAGCCGCACTGAACGCCCGGGCTGCTCGCGTCGCGGGCCCAAACCGTATAGAGGTAATCGCCGGGCGCCAGGCCTGCGGTGCTCCAGCTGAGCGTCGTGGTCGGCGAGTAAGCCTTCGCGATCTGCCAGCTCGCACCTGGCGGCCGGAGCCAGAACTGGTACAGCGGATGAGGGCAGCCGGCGGCGCCGGCGGTGAAGGTCACCGTTGGTCCCGGCAGCTGCGGCGATGCCGGGGCGGCTGTCTCGGTCACTGACGTACACGCCGTCGACGTCAGCGTGTAGGTGGCCGCCGGGAGGTATGCGTCGTAGCAGCCCAGGCTGCCGCAGAACGTCCCCGCGCTGCCGATGTCGCGGGCCCAGACCGTATAGAGGTAGGTGCCGGCCGGCAGGCCGCTGGTGCTCCAGCTGAAGGTTGCGGTGGTTGAGTAGGCCTGCACGATCAGCCAGCTGCCGCCCGGAGGAAGGATCCACAGAAAACTGGGGAGATGACGGGGTCACGGACTCGCTGACCGACGCGCAGCCTGGCGTGATGGCCGGGTTGGCGAGGATGGTGCCGCCCCAACCCGCCACCCAGGCATGGTTGAGGTCCTGGAAAACGGCCGCCCGGAGGGCATTGCCCGTGGGCAGGGCGAGCCCGGACCAGCTGCTGCCGTCGAGCGTGATCAGCGCCACACCGAAGTTACCGACCGCCAGACAGACCGTGCTTTGCGTGCAGCTGACTCCGTATAGGTCGTGGGTGGTGCCCGAGGTCTGCGCGGTCCAGCTCGCGCCGCGATTCTGAGTGAAGAGCATGGTGCCCGCGTCGCCGGCGGCGTAGCAGGTGGACACGGCCGGACAGCTCACGCTGTGAAGGAACTGCGTCGTGCCTGACGGATAGGCCTGCCACGCGCCCCCGCTCCTAGTCATCGTGATTCCTGCGAAGCCGACGGCCACGCACGACGAGCTATTCGCACAGCTGACGCCGCTCAGGAATTGTGTGGTGCCAGAGGACTCAGCGCTCCACGTGGTCCCGTTGCTGGTGGAGATGATCGTGCCCAGGGTGCCGACGGCGACGCATGTGGTAGCGCTTGAGCAGCTGACGCTTCTGAGCGTCTGGTCCGCTCCCGATAGGAAGCTCGATTCGTATGTCCACGTAGTGCCGCCGTTGCCCGTGAAATAGATCGCGCCCGGCCAGCCAACCGCGAAGCATGTGTTTGCCGCCGGACAGCTGATACCCACCAGGTTGTCAGTCGTGTTCAGCTGTTGAGCTGCCCAGGCACTGCCGCCGTCATGGGTGACGAGCAGCGTGTCCGCACCTACCGCGTAGCAATCGCTCGCGCTGGTGCAGCTCATCGCGAAAACCGGTGCCGTGGACCCTGTTGGCCGCTGCGTGCTCCACGCCGCCCCCGCGGTGTTGGTGACTGAAGTCACGCCGCCATAGCCGATGGCGACGCACATCATCGCGCTCCCGCAGTTGATTGACGTGTACGCAATCTGGTTGGTGCCTCCTCCGTACTGGGCAGTCCAGCTGCCTCCGAAGTCGATCGTGTGGAGGACGGTCGAGCCGTTGGCCTGCCACAACGACGCGTAGCAATTGCCGGCACCCGGGCAGCTGATGGAGGACAGTTGCGCCGCAGTCGGAACGTTGTCCGTCCTCCAGTTGAGCCCGCCGTCGCTGGTGGCAGCGATAAGACCCTCGCCCCCCACCGCGTAGCAGTTCATGGTGCTGGGGCAGGCGATCGCCGCAAACGCAGCTGTAATCCCTGCGTTGGGATCATTCGCCAGGTTGAAGCTCACCGTCCATGTCCCGCCACTGTTGGTGGTCGAGTAGATGAGGTTGGTGGTTGGATTGTCGGCGTCTGTTGCAAAGCAAGTGGTGGTTGATGGGCAGCTGATGCCGGTCAGGCCAGTGGCCAAACCAACTGCAGCCGGCATACTCCAGGTGGCTCCATCGACAGTCTTTATGAAATTGGCGCCATTGGTGACTGCAAAGCACGTGGTTGTGCTGGGACAGCTGATCGCAAACAAGGCCTGGGTGGTGTTGGACGTTTGAGAGCTCCAGGTAGTTCCTCCGTTTGAGGTCGCGATCACCGTCCCGGCATCACCGACGGCAAAACAGGCTGTGGTGCTGGGACAGCTGACCGAGCGCAGACTTTGAGCGGTGCCGGAAGACTGGGTCGACCATGTCGTCCCACTGTTGTCGGTTGCTGCAACCGCGCCGTCGAAGCCAACCGCCACACAAACGGTCGTGCTCGGGCAGCTGACTCCGTATTCGGCTGAGCCGATCGATGGCCCAAGCGCCCACCCCGTTCCGCCGTTGGTGGTGGCGACGATGGTGCCGTAGTCGCCGACTGCAAAACATATAGTTGCGGTCGGGCAGCTGATGCCGTAGAGGACCCCGTTCTCGCCCGTGAAACCGTGTCCGCCCACGCTGCCACTCTGCAGAGGTGGGCGGATATACACGCTGCCGTCGACGCCGGTTGCGAAGCAGTCCGTGTCCTGGCAGCTGACCGAGACCAGCGTCACTGTGGAACCAACATCTCCTCCGCTCCAGCAGCATGTGGGGTTGGTGGATGTGAAGACCATTCCGCGCGCGCCGACCACCATGCAATACGTCGTGCCAAGGCAGCTGACTCCATAGAGATCACCCGTGCCTAGCCCCTGGACAATCCACGAGCTCCCGTCGGTTGTCCCACTGACAGCTCCCCCGGCGCCGACGGCCAGGCAGTTGGTCGCGCTCGGGCAGTTGATGGCGAAGAGATTGCTGGTCGTTCCCGAGCTCTGGGCGGCCCAGGTCGCACCACTATCGATGGTCTTCAGAACCGAACCTGCTGCGCCGCCCGCAAAACAGGTGGAGGAAGAAGGACAGCTCACGCCCGCGAGGAAACTGCCGCCATTGGTTGTCACGCGCGACCAGCCAGCGCCGCCGTTGGACGTGCTCAAGACGGTGCCGAAGTCACCCACGGCGACACACGTCGTGGTGCTCGCGCAGCTGATGGCGTTGAGAGCCGTGGAGATGCCCGTCGTCTGCGCGGCCCACGTTGCTCCGCTGTTGGTTGTGGCCAAAACGCTCCCGTCGGACGAAGCCGCAAAGCACACCGTCGCGCTCGGGCAGCTCACGCCGAATAGAGGATTGCCGTTGGGCGATGGTTTCTGCCAGCTCCAGGTTCCGCCCGTCGTCAAGACCTTGGGGCTCGACGTCGAGCCTGACCGTGAGCCCGCCGGGTTCGGCCTTGTCGGCGACGGGCTCGGAGGTGAAGGCCTGGTCACGACTGGACTGGACGCCGGCACGATCGCCAGGCTCGGACTCGACGCAGCGACGCCCTGGACCGCCTGCGCTGTGAACAATGCGACTGCCCCGAGCACGCTTGCGGCTCGCAGAAATCTGCTGCCCTTCACCCGCCGAGGATCGTAATCGTTATCTGGCGAGAGTCAATCGCGGACTTAACGACCGACCGTGACTCAGCTCAATCCATAGGACTGGGCGACGAAGTAGGCGTCGTTGCAGCCCAGCGAGCTGCACTGGGTTCCGCTGCTGCTGGCGTCGCGCACCCAGGCCGTGTAGAGGTAGCTGCCGGGGGCCAGGCCGGTGGTGTCCCAGGTGAAGGTGGTGCTGCTCGAGTAGGCCT
>VBII01000177.1 GCA_005887735.1 Chloroflexota bacterium | reverse complement strand
AACCGAGCGCCCATCGGCGGGAACGCGCTGTTGCACGATCCCGCCTGATGCGATGCCGGCCAGATGTACGTGCTTGTGCAGTGCGCCGTGAATCGGATCGCATGCGCGATGACGCCGGCCTGAATCTCATCGGGGCGCAGCAGAAGCGGTGTGATGGGAAGGCCCGCGGCGTCCGCAGAGGTGAAGCCGTCGGGCCGCATCGCGTTGGAGGTCAGGTCCCACGTCGCGCCTGAGCCGGCCGACGGCTGCTGGCCGTTGGTGAAGTTCTGCAGGTTGAACAGCTCGTAGAGCTTGCAGATGCTCTTGTTGATCACGAGCGCGTGCCGGTCGCTGCCGGATGGCGCGCCTGGCCCGCCTTCGATCAGCGTGCTCTGGTCGATCGGATAACCCTCAGCCGGATGATCGCTATCCGAGTTGTAGGTGAATGTTGGAGTCAGGCCTGAGCTGGGTGGTGGGGCCAGATTCACTGGCATGCCGTACTGCTGCGCGACGGTGCCGTAGTCTGGGTGCAGGTTCGAGCTTTGCGTCATGTTGCCCATCCTCTTCGAGCTCTGCGAGCTCACCGGAAGGGTTGAGATGTCCGTGTTGAAGATGCTGTCGCCTGGGAAGAGGTTGCACGCCGTTCCCGGGTACGTGTGGTAGTAGGCGCCCACCGCCATGCGCAGAAAGCCGCCGTCGTCATCAGACGCGGTCGAGACGTGGTTGTTGCACTGGTTGCACTGCCACGAGACGACCGCTGCCGGATTCGTGACGCCATCGGCCTGCATGTCGGTGTAGGTGGTCTGTCCGGCGTTGCCGGATCCAAACAGCAAGGCAACGATGCCGGACGCAGTGAGCTGCGTCGGATGCGAGATGAAGTATTCGGCGCGGTTGTCCTGGTAGTGCCCGTTGCTGTTGTTCTCGGTGTCGAAGTACTGGTTGCCGATCGGGACCTGCCACTCGACAAGCGGCAGCCCGGTGTCGGTGTGAATCCGGTTCATGAACGCGAGCCATCGCGTGAAGTTGGGGAACAACACGTTGTTGCGATCCCACCAGTGCGGATTCGACGCGGCACCGTACCAACCCGCATCGTGGTCGGCGACGTCGTTGAAGACCAGGTCCCATGGCGTGATGCCCACGGGGTTGCCGGTTATGCCCGTCTTGTTGATGAAGGACACCAGCCTGTCTGCCTCGGCGGCGGGGTCGACGGTGCTGCGTTGATCGCTCGCGATGTCGACGCCGCTCGCCCAGCTGCTGGCGTGGATTCCGAGCAGGGCATTCGGCGCGTACTTGTCGCGCAGCTTGAGGAACGCCCAGCCCATGCCCTGGACGGTGTTGGGCAGGCCCGCGAGGTCCGGGTTGCCGGAGCTCGCGACGGCGGCGGGAAGGGTCGAGGGGTCAGAGCTCTGTTGCTCCATGAATCCCCAGAAGTCGGGCTCGACGTGCACGACGGCTAGTCCTCCGTAAGAGCCGATCTTCTGCATCAGCACCGTGAAATCGGCCCAGTAGTGCTGCATCGTGCACACGGTCGAGATCTTGGTCAGCTCGGCGCTCTCATCGCCCGCCGAGGGATTCGACTGCACGATCTCGTAGTAGGTGAAGACCGGGATCGTCGAGTTGGCGACGCTGTCGCTGATGTCGTTCGTGACGAACTGGCCGGCCGGCGAATTCCAGGTCTGCCAGCCGTTGTTGACGCCACATGGATCACCCGGTGCGCCGCCGTTGTTGACCCCTCCCGCGAGGTACTGGTAGCGGTATCGCCATGGGACCTTGGCGGCCACCAGCCAGTCGAGCTCGGTACCAGGGCCGTTGCTGAGGCCGAAGTGCAGGCGGTCGGAGGGGAGGGTTCCCCGCGCAGGCGCCTGGACCGCCTGCGGCGGGCCTGCCTGCGCCGTCGCCGGCGCGAGGATGGCGATCAGCAGAGCGGCTGTCATCGCGAGGCGGAGCATTGGGTTGGCTCTTGACTTCATGGTTGTGGGGAAGATCAGGTCAGGCCGTAGGACTGGGCCACGAAGAACGCGTCGTTGCAGCCCAGCGAGCTGCACTGCGTTCCGCTGCTGCTGGCGTCGCGCACCCAGGCCGTGTAGAGGTAGCTGCCGGGGGCCAGGCCGGTGGTGTCCCAGGTGAATGAGGTGCTGCTCGAGTACGGCTTGACGATCTGCCAGCTGCCGCCCGGCGGCCGGATCCAGAACTGGTAGAGCGGGTGCGGGCAGCC
Organism: Chloroflexota bacterium; assembly: GCA_005887735.1. GTDB lineage: Bacteria > Chloroflexota > Dormibacteria > Dormibacterales > Dormibacteraceae > 40CM-4-65-16. The sequence continues at coordinate 11,052 of VBII01000177.1, read as the reverse complement.
GGTCGAGGTCGCGGTGAAGGTGACGCCGGTGCCGGAAGGCTGCGGGGAGCCCGGCGTCGGCGAGTCGTTGACCGAGGTGCAGGGCTGGCTGGTCAGGGCGAAGGTCTGGGCGACGAAGAAGGCGTCGTTGCAGCAGGCCGGTGGTGTCCCAGGTGAAGGTGGTGCTGCTCGAGTACGCCCTGGCGACCTGCCAGCTGCCGCCGGGAGGCCGGATCCAGAACTGGTAGAGCGGGTTGGGACAGGCGGTCGAGGTGGCGCTGAAGGTGATGCTCGTGGCGGAGAGCTGGGGTGAGCCGGGCGCCGGGGAATCGTTGACCGAGGCGCATGGCTGTCGGTTCAGGGTGTAGGTCTGCGCGACGAAGAAGGCGTCGTTGCAGCCGAGGAAGCTGCACTGCGTGCCGGTGCTGGCCGCATCGCGCGCCCAGGCGGTGTACATGTAGTTGCCCGGGGCAAGGCCGGTCGTGTTCCAGGTGAAGGTGTTGGTCGCCGAATACGCCTTCACGATCTGCCAGCTCCCGCCTGGAGGCAGGATCCAGAACTGGTAGCGCGGGTTGGGACAGCCGGTCGAGGTGGCCGTAAAGATGACGCTGGTACCCGAGAGCTGTGGCGGGCCGGGCGCCGGCGAGTCGTTGACCGAGGTGCACGGCTGCAGGGTCAGGGTGAGGGTCTGGGCCACGAAGAAGGCGTCATTGCAGCCCAGCGAGCTGCACTGGGTTCCGGCGCTGCTCGCGTCTCGCGCCCACGCCGTGTACAGGTAGTCGCCGGGAGCAAGGCCGACCGTGTTCCAGGTGAAGGTGTTGGCCGACGAATACGCCTTCGCGATCTGCCAACTGCCGCCCGGCGGCCGGATCCAGAACTGGTAGAGGGGATTCGGGCAGTTGGTCGAGGTGGCGGTGTAGGTGATCGAGGTGCCTGACACCTGAGGGGATGCCGGCGCGGGTGTGTCCGTGACCGACGTGCAGGCGCCGGTGATGAAGTTGAACGATTTCACCGTATTGCCGGCCGGCGCGAAGATCTGACCGCCCGCCTCGCTCGGCGTGGCGAAGTGGTTCACGGTGAAGCCGGCGCTGTGGTAGACCTGCGCGCCGGTGGTGGCGTTGAAGCCCCACAGGCCCGAGCCGGGAGTGCCGATTCCCAGCGCCCAGACGACTCCGCCGGCGATGATCGGTGGCCCAACCGTGCCGACGTTCGCGTGCCACGTGCCGGCAGCGCTGCAGGTCGAGTCGCAGCTGCTGAAGGACGGCGCGCCTGAGTTGATGGTCAGGCTCACGACCCCATGGCCCTGGCAGGTCAGGTACACGCGACCGTTGGCGTAGGAGACGGAGCCAAACGACGCGTTGGAGTTGGTGCCGAGGCACACGTCGACGCCGTTGTACGGGGACGGCGATGGGTAGAGCTGGGCCATGCTCGACGGGCTGATCAGAAATCCCTGGCCGTATTTGCCAGTGGTGAACATGAGGCTCGGGCTGATCAGAACCGGAGTGACGGAGCCCAGGTCGGTGTCCGTCGAACACCAGTGGGAGTCCCAATCGGGTGGCTGGAACTGCGCCGGCGATTGCAGCGTGCTGTTGGTTCGGATGACCGAGTCGCTCTCCAGCGATCCGCCGCACGGAATCGCGTTGCCTGTTGCGAAGAGGACGTTGTTGGTGGAGTCGTCGACGACCACTCCTCCCCCCGCCCAGATTCCCTCACCGGTCGAGACGGTCTCGTAACTCTCGTCCGGGGCGGTTCCGTTGGTTGGAACACCGACGACCCAGCCGTGGTAGGGGCCGCAATCGCCGGCGCGCCCTCCGAACGGCACGTATACGTGCGTCCGGTCGGTCGACAGGGCCAGGGCGCCGCGCTGCTGCTGGATGGTCCAGTCGAAGCCGGTCGGCGCGATCTCGGTGGTCATCAGGATGTTGCCGGTCGTCAGGTCGAGTGCGTAGAGGTAGTAGGCCGTGCCGAAATCCTTGAGGAAGGGCACGTAGTAGATGCGGTTGGCCGTAGGATCGATGATGCCCGTGCCGAGGATCCCGGTCGGGTTGATGTTGCCGCACTGCCAGCCTGTGGTCTGGGGCGCCGGCAGGGTCTTGGACCACGCCACCGTGCCGTCCAACTGGTGCAGCGCGTAGACCACGTTCTGGAGCGTCGCGACGTAGACCAGGCCGTTGTAGACCAGCGGTTCGCCGTAGATCTGCCCGTTGAGGGTGGGGGAGGTCCAGCCGGCGGTCGCGCCCGACGCCGCGGGCGCTGCGCTGTCGTAGCCGGTATGCGCGTCGTCGTGGTGATACTCGGTCCACGAGCCGCTGCCGCCGGCCGCCGTGATGGGGCCGACCGCCGGCGGCGTCGCCGCGGAGGCGGGTTGGCCCTGGACTGGCTCGGCCGCGGGGCTGGCGGCGCCCGCTGTGGCGGGCAAAAAGGTGAGCGGCGCGAGGCTCAGGAGGAGCGCCGCCAAAGGTACCGCTGCGAGCCGCAACCTCAGCACTGTGCTGACTTCAACGCTGGAGGGCCGCTTTCCTGGTCGCCGGCCGGACCAGGAAAATGATGGCGGCGATCTCCAGTGCCGCGACGAACCAGAACTCGATGGAGATGTCGTTGTTGTAATAGGGCGTGTCGAACATGCCGTGGACGGCGACCGCGATGAAGGCCGCCGACGTGCCCCAGAGCAGCGGGCGCGCGAACCCGCTCGCTCGCGCGTAGGACGTCCAGCCGCGCCACAGCAGCATCGCGAGCAGCACCACGAACGCGATCAAACCCAACAGTCCGAGCTCCGCCCACATGGCAAGGAAGAGATTGTGCGGATAGAGCTCCGGTTTGTGGCCAGGGGAGACGTATGCCTGCATGACTGTCTGGTAGGCGCGAAGGCCCGAGCCGAAGATGGGGCGCGCGCGCAGCATCTTCAGCGTGTCGCTCCAGATCTGGAGCCTTCCCTCGAAGGTGTTGTAGGGGTAGCTCGGGTCGAACTGGCGATACAGCCGCTTGGAGACGAACGGGATCTGGAAGATGGCGATCGCAGTGATCAGCGCACCGCCGAAGATTGCGAGCTTCAGGCGCGTGCTGCGCATCGTGATCACGACGACGATGACGAGCACGGCCAGCGTAAGCATCCCGGCGCGGGAAAGAGTTGCAATCATCGATGCGAGCAAGAACACCAGGCAGACGAGCGCGACGTTGCGGTCGCGCCGGTCGTCCGAGTAAAGGACGAAACCCGCCGCGATGGCGACGGCCGGCTCGAGAAAGACCGCGACCGAGTTCGGGCTCGTGTAGAGCGCTTCGGGAGCGTTGCCCAGGTTGATGTCGACGTGGTTCCTGAGCGCTATCACCCAGGCGCCGAGGTTCAGGATCGAGAAGATCGTCGTCCCGATCGCAAAACCCAGGAGCACGGTACGGAAGTTGCCGACCGTCCGCAGCAGGTCGACGGCGACGTAGAAAAGTATCACGGGCTCGATGAAGTAAGCGCGGTAGAAACCCAGCGCGCCGAAGTGATCCGTGGACACGGCGATCGCGATGAGGCCCGCGAAGAGCAGGACCGCAGTCGGAACTTCGATGCCGGTTCGCACCGGGCGCCAGCTGGGCCATCGGCCCAGGTTTCCCGCGACGTAGAGCGCGATCGTGAGGAGGACAAGCACTTCGAGCACGTCGCTGCGAAACGGTTTGACCCCGAACCGAAACACGTATGACGGCATCGCGCCGACAGTGACGGCGAGAGACCACCTGCTGTAGCGAATCAGCGGCGACTCGATCGCCGAGGGTTCGGAGGTCGCCATGCAGACCCGTGGATCATATCCATTGCCCGGAGAGGCGATAAGCTTCCGCGTCGTGTCCCCACGCGAGCTCCGCAGTCGCGTCCTGTACCAGGGACGCGACCGCGCGGGCGCTCGCTCTTTTCTCTACGCCATCGGTCTGACTGCGGAGGACATCGAGAAACCGTTCGTCGGGGTCTCGAACTGCTGGCTCGAGACGATGCCGTGCAACTTCGGGCTGCGCGAGCTTGCGGTCCCGGTCAAGGCCGGCATCCGCGCCGCGGGCGCGAATCCAATGGAGTTCAACACGGTCGCCATCTCGGACGGGATCACCATGGGCAGCGAGGGCATGAAGACCTCGCTGGTCAGCCGCGAGGTCATCGCCGACTCAATCGAGCTCGTGTCTCGGGGCCACATGTTCGACGCGCTCTGCTCCCTGTGCGCCTGCGACAAGACCATCCCCGGCTCCGCGATGGCGCTCGCGCGCCTGGATATCCCGGGGATGGTTCTGTATGGCGGCTCGATCATGCCCGGCCGGTTCCGCGGCCGCGACGTTGCCGTGGGAGAGGTCTACGAGGCGATTGGCGCCGCTGCCGCAGGACAGATCACGGACGCCGACCTGGCGGAGCTGGAGGCGGTCGCTTGTCCTGGCGCCGGAGCGTGCGGCGGCCAGTACACCGCCAACACGATGTCGATGCTGATGGAGGTCATCGGGCTCTCCCCGGTCGGATTCAACTCGATCCCCGCGACCCATCCCGACAAGCCGAAGGCCGCCGAGCGCATCGGCGCCATTGCGCTCAACCTGATCGAGGAGGACCTGCGGCCGTCGCGGATCCTGACCCGGCGCTCTTTCGACAACGCGATCGCCGCCGTGGCCGCGAGCGGTGGTTCGACCAACGCCGTGCTGCACCTCCTCGCGCTCGCCCGTGAGGTGGGCGTCGACCTCGCAATCGATGAGATCGACCACATCAGCCGGCGCACGCCGCTGCTGTGCGACCTGAAACCGGGTGGTCGGTTCGCCGCGGTCGAGCTGCATCGAGCCGGCGGCATCGCGCTGCTGACGCGACGCCTGCTCGATGGCGGCTACGTCGATGGCGATGCGATCACAGTCACCGGCCGCACGCTCGGTGAGGAGTGCGAGTCGGTCGCCGAGACCCCGGGCCAGGAGGTCGTCGCGCCGCTCGACCGGCCATTACGCACCGAGGGCGGGCTGGTCGTGTTGCGCGGCAATCTCGGTCCCGAAGGATCGGTCGTCAAGGTGACCCAGCACACTCCGACCTCGCATCGCGGACCAGCCCGCGTTTTCAACCGCGAGGAGGACGCGTTTGCCGCGGTCACGTCAGGCCGCATCAAAACCGGTGACGTGGTCGTGATCCGATACGAGGGTCCGCGCGGCGGTCCAGGGATGCGCGAGATGCTCCAGGTCACGGCCGCCATAGTCGGTGAAGGTCTCGGCGAATCCGTCGCGATGGTGACCGACGGCCGCTTCTCGGGCGCGACGCGCGGCCTGATGATCGGGCACGTGGCGCCGGAGGCTGCGGTCGGTGGACCGCTGGCCGCGTTGCGCGATGGCGATGTGATCGCGATCGACGTCGATGCGCGATCTCTGGCCGTCGAAAACGTGGATATCGAGGCGAGGCTCAAGTCGTGGTCGCCTCCCGAACCGAACTATCGCAAAGGCGTGCTCGCGCGCTACGCAATGCTGGTCGGATCAGCCTCTGAGGGAGCCATCCTCAGGCCTTAACCGAAGCAAGGTTGACTGGGCGCGGGCGTCAAGCCTAAAGTGCCCTAGCGCTTTGCATATGTCCCACCAGCGAATTCGGCACTTCGCGTTAGCTCTGGCTCTAGGGTTGGTCCCGCTGCTGCCGGCGCTGCCGGTCAGTGCGACCTCGACAGCTCCACCTCGAAGCACGTCTCCGAGCACGGCGCCGCCCAGCGCCGCGAGCATCGCCAAGATCCGAGACTCCGCTCCGCCCGTGATGCGGGAGGCTGGCGACTACGTCGCCGCCGCTCCGTTGAGCAAGTTCACCCCGAGCACGGTCGCCCGCACCGCTCCGTTGACGGTCAACAACCCGCGACTGTATCGCGAGGTCTTCGGCTTCGCGTTTGCCCAGAGCATCGGCGATCCGACCGTCGGATATCCCAGCTGGAACATGGGCCTGATGTCGACGGTCGCCTACTTCGGCGTCCACGTCGACTGGACTGGCGCACTGGTCAGCGATTCAGGCTTGACGATCTGGGACAACCCGAACGGTCCGGTCCCCGGACTGATCAGCACGGCTCACGCCAGCGGGACGAAGGTCGTGCTGACGATCATCATGGGCGACTCGACGCCTGATCAGCGCAACATCTGCTCGTCCCTTGAACGCTGGTCGACCACGGTGCAGCAGACCGTGAGCGAGGTCGAAGCCAAAGGGGTCGACGGCGTCAACATCGACTACGAGGGCTCCAACGTCACCTGCAACGACCCGGGCTCCCCGCAGGCTTCCTCCCAGTCGCTGTTCACGTCATTCGTCTCGCACATGCGCTCGGCGCTTCCGACCGGCTCGTATCTCTCGGTCGATACGTACACGGGATCGGCCGGTTATCGCAACGGCTCGACCTATCTCGGCTTCTTCGATGTGGGAGCTCTCGCCAACTACGTGGATTCGTTCTTCGTCATGGCCTACGACATGGAGTACGAAAACGGATTCCAACCGCCGCTGAACTGCAGCAACTACTGCCTTGGGCCGACCGCCCCACTCAGCACCTACTACTGGAACGACACCCGTGCGTCGAACGAATACTCCGCGGTCGTGTCGCCCTCGAAGGTCATCATGGGCATCCCCTACTACGGACGGAAGGAATGCCTGAGCGGCTACACGCCGAGCAATGCGCCACCCAACGCACCGCTTCCGTCAGGCGGCCACTGGACGGCGGACGGATACCTCGATGCGACCGGAGAAAGTACCTTCTCCACCAACAGCGACTACCACACGCATCGCGATGCGGTCGACGCGCAGGGCAGCACCGAATGGGACACCTGGTCCAGCCCATACGAAGGCTGCAATCGCGAGATGTATTACGACGACGTGACCTCGCTGGGCTACAAGTACAACCTCGTCATCAACAACCACCTGCGAGGCATCGGGATCTTCGCGCTGAACTACGGGGGCGGCGCGCCTGAGCTGTGGTCGCTGATCAACAAAAAGTTCGGGCAGTGCTCGGAGGCTGCGATCACGCCCAATCACATGACCCCGCAGATCCCGGGAACCTCGATCACATTCACCGGCTCGGCCCTGTGCGCCGGCACCGCAACGTACCGCTTCTGGATGCAGGCGCCGGGCGCGACCTCGATGACGCAGGTCCAGCCCTACGGCACCGGGAGCACCTGGACGTGGAGCACGGCCGGCCTGCCCTTTGGCGCCTACACGTTCCAGGTCGATGCCCGGAACCAGGGGTCGGCCGTGAGCTCTGACACCCAGGCGCGGATGGTGTTCCACCTGGGCCCATGCGCCGCCCCGTCCGTGCTGGCGAGCCCCTCATCTCCGCAGCCTGCGGGCGGCACCGTGACGTTCACAGCGTCGGCGACATGTCAGGGCTCACCTGAATTTCAGTTCTGGGTGCTCGCGCCGGGCTCCTCCAGCTGGCAGATCGTGAAGCCCTACTCGAGCGGCACTACATTCAGCTGGGATACGTCCAGCCTGCTCGCGGGCACATACCTATACTCGGTCTGGGTCCGCAATGCCGGCGGAGCGGGCGGCGTGTGCTCGAGCCTCGGCTGCAACGACGGCTTCTTCCCGGGCACCGCGTACACGCTGGCCAACCAGCCGTGCACGTCCGTGTCCGACTCGCCCAACCCCGGCCCGCCGCAGCTGTCGGCTACCGCCGTGACGTTCACGGCCACGGCGTCAGGGTGTCCGCATCCTCTCTACCAGTTCTGGCTCTTGCGCCCGGGCGGCACCTGGCAGATCGTCCAGAAATACTCCGCCTCGCCGGCGTTCAGCTGGGATACGACCGGCCTGCCGCCGGGCGGCTACATGTACACGGTCTGGGCCCGCGACGCGAACAGCCCCGGTACCACATGCACCAGCCTCGGCTGCAACGACACCTACTTTCCCGGCACGAACTACGGGCTCACCACGCAGCCGTGCACGTCGGTGAGCGACTCGCCGGCACCGACGTCGCCTCAGGTGTCCAGCACGAATGTCACATTCACAGCGCTGGCGTCCGCGTGTACGCACCCGTCCTACCAGTTCTGGATCCGGCCTCCGGGCGGCGCGTGGCAGGTCGCGCGGCCGTACTCGAGCACCGCGACTTTCACCTGGAACACCGGCGGCCTGGCCGCCGGCGCATACCTCTACACGGTATGGGCTCGCGACGCCAGCAGCAGCGGCACGCAATGCGGCGGCCTGGGCTGCAACGACGCGTTCTTTGCGGCGCTTTCGTACTCGCTGACGCCGCAGCCGTGCACGTCGGCCAGCGACTCGCCATCGCCGGCCTCTCCGCAGGCCACGGCGACGACGATCACCTTTACCGCGAGCTCGACGGGCTGCTCCCATCCGCTGTATCAGTTCTGGATCCGCCCGCCGGGAGGCTCGTGGCAGGTCGTGCAGGCGTACTCGACCAGCCCGACCTTCACGTGGAACACGACCGGGCTGCCGGTGGGCAACTACCTCTACACGGTGTGGGCTCGTGACGCCAGCAGCACGGGCACCCAGTGCGGCTCGCTGGGCTGCAACGACGCGTTCTTCGCGGCGCCGACCTACACGCTGAACACGCAGCCGTGCGCGTCCGACACCGACTCCCCAGCGCCGGCGGCGCCGCAAGCGCACGGCACGACGGTGACCTTCACCGCCGGCTCGACCGGCTGCCCGCACCCGCTCTACCAGTTCTGGATCCGGGCTCCCGGCGGCAGCTGGCAGGTCGTCCAGCCCTACTCGAGCTCCAACACCTTCATCTGGAACACGAGCGGGCTGGCACCCGGCACATACCTCTATACGGTCTGGGCACGAGACGCGAGCAGCTCGGGGACCTCATGCAGTTTCCTGGGTTGCAACGACGCGTTCTACCCTGGCACCGGCTACGCGCTGAGCTGACGGCCATCTTCGTCTGTTCGGGGTTCCCGCGCTAAGCTTCCGCCCGCATGTCGATCAAGGATCCGCCGAGCCGAACGATCTCGCCTGGCCAAGAGGTGCCCAGCGGGTCGCGGCTCGCACCAGATGCAGCGTCGGGAGACGGAAAGCCTGGTCGCGCCGCCTCGCTGAGGCGATGGCTGCGCGACTCGGCCATCAGGCCGTCGCCGATCCCGCGGGCGCACTACGTGCTCGGGCTCAAAGCCGCAATAGCTCCTTTCCTCGTCAGCAGGTTTCTGGTCTGGGCCGCGACCGGATTCGGCGCGCGCAACCTGCAGGCACCGCCAGGTCTGTACTCCAACCTGAATCCGCCCACCGCCCTGGCGCCCTTCTTCCACTGGGACGCGGATGCATACGGCTACATCGCCCATAACGGTTATGCGCTCGGGTCCGGAGGCGTGGCCGCGGAGGTGGTGCGGGTGGCGTGGTTTCCGTTCTACCCGCTGCTGGTGCGCCTCGCGGGTGGCAGCGATTGGGCGATGTTCCTCATCCCGAACATCTCGTTTTTCTTGGCCCTTGTCCTTTTATATGTGCTCGGGGTCAGACGCATGGACGCCGGGCGGGCGGCCCTGGCTCTCTGGCTCGTCGCCCTCGGCCCGGCAGCGATGTTTTTCAGCTATCCCTACACCGAGTCGGTCTTCCTCCTCAGCAGCGTGGGCGCGTTCGTGCTGATGGAGTCGGGGCACTGGCTCCTGTCAGGCCTGGCGGGCATGGCCGCGGCGGCGACTCGCTTCCCGGGATTGCTGTTCGCCGTCGCGCTCGCGGCCGAGCGGGCCGCCGGCAACCGCCGCTGGACGATCTACGCCGCCATGCTCCTGACCCTGGGTGGCCTCGGCGCGGTCGCGTTCGTGCAGTGGTACCAGATGGGGGATCCGCTCGGCTTCTACCACGCCCGATCGTTCTGGATCGGTCCGGAGCGCAACCCGCTCTACCTGATCGGATCGTTTCCGAAGGCGCTGATCGAAGGCGATCCGTTCAACGCCGAAGCCATCGGCGTGCCGGTGCTACTGCTCTTTGCGGCCGGGGCCGCATGGGTCACCGGCCGCATGCCGATCGCCTACGGCGTGTTCGCGATCGCACAGATCCTCGTCGCGTTCGATCAGGGACTGTTCCTCCACATCTTCAGCCTGGTGCCGCGAGTGGTGTCGGTGATCTTTCCGTGCTACTTCGCGTTCGCAACGTTTCTCGCCCCGAGGCGGAACTTCACTCTGGCCTGGCTGCTGCTGTCGGCGTCGGCGATGGTGGTCAACTCCATCCAGTACGGCGGGTGGCGCTTCATCGGATGACTGGCAGCTCGACAGCGAAGCCGACCATCTCGGCCGTGGTGCCGGCGTACAACAGCGAGCTCTCGCTGCCCGAGCTGGCGCAGCGGCTGCAGCCGGTGCTCGAGGCGGGCTCGAGCGGGTACGAGCTGATCATCGTGGACGACGGCAGCCGAGACCGCACGTGGCGCGTCATCGAGGAGCTCTCTCGCGCGAAGCCGTGGATCAGAGGCGTCCACCTGATGCGGAACTACGGCCAGCACAACGCGGTCCTCTGCGGCATCAGGCTGGCCAAGAACGAGCTCATCGTCACGATCGACGACGACCTGCAGCATCCACCCGAAGAGATCCCGAAGCTTCTCGAGCGCCTCACGCCCGACACCGATGTGGTGTACGGGTCACCTGCGCAGGAGACGCATGGCGTATTGCGGGACCTGGCAAGCCAGGTGACAAAGATCGCGCTGCAGTCCGCGATGGGCGCGCCGATCGCTCGCAAGGCCGGGCCGTTCCGGCTCCTCCGGTCCAGAGTCCGCGACGCGTTCGCCGGATACGACGGCCCCTACGTCTCGATCGACGTGCTCCTGACGTGGGGCACCACGCGGTTTGCCGCGGTCGACGTCCGACATGAGCAACGGACGCTCGGGACGTCCAATTACACGTTTCGCAAGCTGGTCCTGCATGCGATCAACATGATCACGGGCTTCAGCACCTTGCCGCTGCAGGTCGCGAGCGTGATCGGGTTCTGCTTCACGCTCCTGGGAACACTGGCGCTGTTTTACGTCCTGATCAAATACCTGGTCCAGGGCGGGGGCGTGCCCGGTTTTTCGTTCCTCGCGTCCATGATCGCGATCTTCTCCGGCGCGCAGCTGTTCTCGTTGGGCATCATGGGCGAATACCTCGCCCGCATCCACGCGCGCACAATGCAGCATCCCACCTACTCGGTCCGGGAGA
>VBII01000176.1:10852-12598 GCA_005887735.1 Chloroflexota bacterium | reverse complement strand
GACCGGTCACAGCGACGCGGTGGTTGCCATCGACGCCAACACGGATAAGGTCGTCAGTCGGTACGATGCCGCCTCCGCGGTGGAGCAGCCGCGCTTCAACCCGGCCGACGGCAACCTTTATGTGACCACGCCGGGCACCGATTCACTTCTCCAGATCAACACCGTCACCGGGAAGGTGATGCGCACCTACACGATCCGGCACTGCCACCCGGCGGGGCTGGCCATCAACCCCACCCGGCAGCTTGCGATGGTGGCCTGCCGCAGCAGCACGGGGTTGATCAACCTGCGGAACGGTGCCAACGAGGTGTCGCGGACAGTGCCTGGGGGCGACCTGGTCAGCTACGACGCCGGAGCGGATCGCTTCCTGGTCGGCGCGTCGCACGGACCGAAGGACAGCTCGGTTGGAGTGTTCGACGGGAATGGGCAGTTCCTGGCCCAGGTCAAGACCTCGGACAGCGCGCACGGTGCGGTCATCGACGACGCGACCGGTGTCGTCTATTCGTTGAGCGCAGTGGGGGTGCTGAGCTTTTCTCCGTCGGCGTGCCCGCCCACGCCCGGATGGATCCCGTTGGCGGGCGGGATTCTCATGTACACATTGCCGCTGGCGGCGTTCGGTCTGTTCCTCTTTCTCTATGCGCGGCGTCGCCCCAAACCGAAGGTCGAGCCGACCTGGGAACAGCTGCGAGCGGACGATCTGGCGGCGGAGCGCGAGCGCATTCGAGAGCTCGAGGACGCGATCTACGGGCCGGAGAGCGGCTGAGGCGGCGCCGGTCTCAAGCTAACGCCGATGTGGCGTCTGTTCGCGCTGGTCCTTCCACTCGCGCTGGATACGTTCGCAGTCTCGGCCGCCCTGGGGATCGCGGGCGTCAGCTCCCGCTTGTCGGCCTGGCGGTCGGGGCCGCAATCGGCGACCTGATCGGTGGTTACGCCGACTACGTCGCGGTTGTCGCGCTTGCGGGCCTGGGGGTTTACGTTCTACTCGCCGACGAGGCGAAGGAGGAGGCGCGAGTCGCGCGGTTCGCATCCTCCAGCGGCCTCACTCTCATCGCGGTCGGCCTCAGCGTGAGCCTGGATGAGCTTGCGATCGGCTTCGCGCTTGGTCTTGCCCGGGTGCCGATCGTCCCGGCGTTAATCCTGATCGCCGTTCAGGCCTTCATGGTTTCGCAGATCGGCTTTGGCCTGGGGCGCCGGATCGGCGAATCCGTTCGCGAAGGCGCGGAGCGACTGGCCGGGGTCGCCCTGATCGGCATCGCGATCCTCCTGCTGCTGTCAAGGCTGGGCGTGCTTCGGGTCTGATGAACTCCAGGAATAGCTCGCGCGTCTCCCAATTCCCGGCCGCCTGGGAGAAAATTGCGAGATGAAAGCCACGCTCGACTATCTGTTGGTGGAAGACGCATTTCCGGCGGCGATCATCACCCTCAACCGACCGCTGCAGCTGAACCCGCTCTCCACGGCGCTGATGAAAGAGCTCACCTCCGAGCTCGAGCGTCAAAGCAAACGGCCCGAAGTGCGAGCCATCGTGCTGAAAGGCGCCGGCCGCGCGTTTTCCGCGGGCCACGACCTCAAGGAGATGATGGATCGCAGCCTCGACGAGGAGCGGGACATCTTCGCGGTGTGCAACCAGCTGATGGCCACGGTGCAGGCCGTCCCGGTTCCGGTGATCGCGGCGCCGCACGGGATCGCGACCGCCGCTGGATGCCAGCTCGTCGCCACCTGCGATCTCGCCATCGCCAGCGATGACTGCCG
>VBII01000176.1:0-10728 GCA_005887735.1 Chloroflexota bacterium | reverse complement strand
GGCGGCTGGATGCCGAAGTCATGGCCTTGGTCCACGAGCTCGCTCAACTCAGTCGCTACGCGCTCGCGATCGGTAAGGAGGGTTTCTACCGGCAGGTGGAAGAGAAACAGAGCGAGGCGTACCGGTTGATGGCGGAGGCAATCTCTTGCAACGCGGTTGCACCGGACGGCCGCGAAGGAATGGCGGCGTTCGCCGAGAAGCGAGCGCCGGTCTGGAAAAACGGCTCTTGAGGCTGCCGAAGAGTCGCGACTAGCGAAGCCTCGGTCACGTCGCGTTCCCTTGACATCGACAGGTATCCGGAGAGGGTCGGAGCAGGATGATCGACGAGGAGTCGGGGTGAGAAGTGAGAAGGGCAAACGGCGCCGCGGACCAATTACAGCCGGGGAGTTGATGGCCCAACTGGAAGCTGATCCCGAGTGGGTCCGGTCCCGGGATCAGCGAGAGGCCGCGCGCCAGGCGCGCATGGCGGAGAACGCGGATGACTTCGCGCTCGTCCGCAGGGCACTGGATGCGGCTGGGCTGCCGAGCCGAGACTTCGGGCGTTTCACCAGCGGGCGCCACCCGGAGATCATTCCCCAGCCAATCTTCGACTGGCGAGGAGCGGTGCCAGTGCTTCTCGAGGTGCTGCACAAGGTGAACCGCGAAGCGGTTAAGGAGGCCGTCGTCCGTTCTTTGGGCACGCCCTATGCGCGCCCGTACGCGGCACGAGCCTTGCTGGATGAATTTCGCAAGACTTCGGATGCCGATCAGCCAGCACTGAAGTGGGCGATTGGCAATGCGTTGAGCACGGTAACCACTCCCGCGCACGTCGATGAGCTACTGGAGCTCGCCCGCGATCGACGCCATGGCGCGGGCCGAGGGATGGTGGTCGAGCGCTTGGGCAGGATCTCTGGAGACCGTCGGGTGGAGGAGACGCTGATGCGACTTATTGACGATCCTGACGTCGCGTTCCAAGCCATGGGCGGAATCAGGCGGCGGCTGGGCCCCACCAAAGCTGCGAAGCTGCTCGAGCCCTTGATTGCGCATCAAGATGAACGAGTGCGACGAGCAGCCCGCGAACACCTGAAGCGAGCGCGGAAGGCGATGATCAAATAGCGCGGTCACAAGATCAGCTGGGACGTTGGATCGGGCCGTCGAGATCCATGCGCCGGAAACGACCGGCACCAATGACCCACTCGGGAATGGACGACCCTCTGGTGCTGGTGCCCTACCCGCAGGAATTCGGCTCGAGCCAGCCGCCGATAGCAAAAATCGCCCCGAAGATGACGATGGCGCTGAGTCCGGCCGAAAGCCCAGTGAGCCACGGGTGGGTGACCATCGCATCGCCCAAGGTCCTGAGTCTCGGAAGTCGGACAAAGAGGCGGAACTCGATCTGGTCAACTCGCTTAGCGGCAGCGGGGGACGACGCGCGAAGGCGGTCGAGTCGGGTGGCGCCGTACCGCTGCAAGCGTCGGCCGACGAATGCGCGCCACATGGTCCCGAGAGCGGTGATAACCAGCATTAGAAGGCCAATCGCGAGGAGGACCATGAGGTTGCTGCCGAGACTGCGGGAGCACGTAGCGGTCGGTATGAGGAGGGATTCGACGGCGAGAAGCACCGTCTCGATCACGGCAAAAACGGCCAGTATGATCACCAGCGTTCTGTAGCCGATCATTCGTAATGACCCAGAGCCAGCGGCCCGCGGCGAGCTCGAGCACGACTTGGTGCGTTGGATGGTGAGGAATCGCTGCCCTGAGACACCATGCCGATGGTGATAGATCGATTCTCACCGTGGCGCCTTCTCGCAGCCGCAGATGCCGTTCGAGATCGAGCACGAATCAACTTGATCGTCTGTCAGTAGCGGGCCTACTTTGGCAATCCACGACGAAACGGGGTACCTGGAAGGTCAGGCACCGGAATATCAAGGTCGACTGACGGAACGCCCTTTTCTCCCCTAATCCAGACCCGACAGCCAGACCAAGCCCAGACAGTCACACGATCTGCTTCGTGGACCACCTCCAGATAGCCCGGAAATGGACTCCGAGCAGTAATGAGGACGTGACTCTCTGGCGCGAGCGGGACCTCATCGGCCCAGGGTTCCACGCACAGAGTTGTCAGTTCGCTGCTGGCGTTGTGGACCAGCAGGTACTGGCTGGTTTCGCCGAGCTTGTCTTCGGCGGGCATCGACGAGTCGGAAATCGTCAACCTGACATTCGACTTCGAAGATCGTCTACTGCGGCGCGCCATTCTTGGTCTCCTGCCTCTTCCCAGAGCTCGCGAAGTTCAGATTCTGGGCCCAAAATTCGGACGACCGCCGCTTCTCCTCGGGTTATCAGCCCCATCGGCGGATCGATTTGGTGCGCAGCGACCCATTTGTCGACTTTGTCGGTATATGCATTCGTGTAGCCCGGTCGGCCCCTAAGCCGGGCGAGTACCTCGCATGCAGCCAAGGCATTGCAGGCGAGTCCCTGCTCGAGGTAACCGGAGCCAACTGCCTCCATCTGCTCGAACGCGGACTTCACGAGCGAGAGGTCAGATACACCATCAAGGTCGTAGGCCCAGTCATTGGCGTCATCGTTATCAAACGCCAGCACGCCCCAAGCTCCCACCCGCTGATCCTAATTCGCGAACGGCGGGACAATTGGCCTGGATGCCGCTACCGGCCGGGCCAGCGCCGTCGATTGAGCTGCTCGAAAACCAGTTAGCCGGCCGTCCTGTAAGCAAGGTGAAGCACTCCGTTTTCGTATGTCTCCGCCTCCTCGAGAGTGAATCTGGCTGCAGCGCTACCGTCCGCGAACAGACGGCCACCGGTGCCGGATGTCACGGGAAAGACGAAAAGGTGCAGCACATCCACGAGGCCATCGGCGAGCATCGCCTGAACGAGAGTCATGCTGCCGCTGACGTAGATGCCTGCGTCGACGCTGCCTTTTAAGCGGCGAATCGCATGCGCGCTGTAGGCGCCAACGATCGTCGAGTTGTTCCACTCGGCCTTCTTCAGCGTCGCCGAGACGACGTGCTTCGGCGACTCGTTCATGAAGGGGGCGCCGGGATCGTCTTCGGCGGTCCGGCTGGACCAGGCCGGCGCGAACATCTCATATGTGCGGCGCCCCAACAGGATCGCTTTGCACGAGCCCATGAGCCTCGCGATTGCAGTCCCCATTCTGGGATCGAAGCCGAAGTCGAACGTGAACGAAGGGTCTTCGATAACCCCGTCCAGCGTGATGAATTCGTGCACCAGGATCTCGCCCATGACCGTCTCCTTCAAGCGTGACTTCCAAACCGCTCCTTAACTTTTAGACGAGCGAACCCTGGCAGAGTCATCGGTCGCAAAAACTGAAGCCGCATTTGACGCCAAATGTGCTACCACCCAGCTGTCCTGGCTCGCCAGTGTGCAGAGTATTCGTGTGATGGCGCTGCCAACTGAGGCCGAGATTATCCGGTTCGTCACCGAGTCGCGTCCCCGAGTGCGAGATCACAAGTGGTTCACCGATCTGAAGTCAACACTTGCAGAGGACCAAGACAGCGGAATGCAGCTCTTGGAGCGACTCAGCCACCGGCCGGAATACACCGTCAGGGCGTGGGTTTCCGGCGTGGCTGCCGACGTCTTTCACCGCGATTCGGTTCCGCTTCTGCTGCGACTCGCCCGGGACCGCTATGAGATCGTGCGATCCTGCGCGCTCGCCCCGCTTCTGGACCTCGACCCACAAGCCGCGAAAGGCCTTGCCGACATGCTGCGGGAGCGGCTGCGGCGACATCGTCCGGACATCCCCGGCCGGCGTCGCGACGATGAGGCTGAAGCGACGCAGATCATCTGGGCGTTGGCTCGCCTGCAGGCTGGCGAGGCACTGCGTGAGTTGCGAGTCTACATGGAGCGGCCAGACTCCGATCCGCACAACGTCCGCCTTGCGTCAGCTATCAGCACATATCTCGATGAGGGGGAAGAGGGCGTGGCAAGGAGGGTGCTCGCGCACGATCATGAGTACGTCCTACCGCTCTGTCAGGTGAGCTGGCGATGCTGTTCGGGCGCCGAGGTCTGGCATGCGATGAGGTCGCTCTACCGCTCAAGCGAACTGGATGCTCGCTGTCGCGTCATCACAGCGGTTTTCCTCGGCGCGAGGAGCGTGGCGACTTCGATTGCTGAGCATCCATTCTGGCGCCTGCCTTTGCCGGACGTGGACTTTCCCCGGCAATGACAGGTGTTCGCATTGTGGGAACGACATCAGTTCGACGCGGCTTCAGAATCGGATTGGTGGACCCAGGCCTTCGACACTTTGATCATTTCTCCGGCGGATCGACTGATAGCACGGTTCGAGTCCGGTGCAGGTAATACAAGCGCCGCTTCCCTTCGCGAATCGCGTCGTGTGCCGCCATCGGGACGTCGAATGTCTGGTTTCCAATCTCTATGCAGTAGATCGTGCTCGGCCCATAACGGCCGCTGACGATTCGCTCGGTTGGACGCAGATATCCCTCCGCAGTGAGGACACTCCCCGGCATCAGGTCGAGCCATGTCTCCGCCGACCACACCGCAAGGATCAGGCCTACCAGAATCAGCGAAACGCCGAGGGCGGCGCCGCGGCCATGGGCGGTCATCCAGCCTGCCAGCAAGGCGACGTTGAACATCACTCCCGCGACCAGGCAAACAGCTGCCCCAAGCATCTTCAACACGTCCTGACGCCAAAGGCGGCTTCGCTGCGCCGCCGAGAGGAGACCCGCGCGATTGGAGTCGAGATCTGCGTCGTCGAAGTGGAAGATCTGGCGGAGGTTTTCAGGACCAGGCTGCAGGGTTGGGCGCTCGAACGTTTCGACGCTGTCGAAGTAGTGAGCGACGGTCTTCTCCCCGTCGTCGCTGTTGATCGCTTCCAGAAACGATCGCCCATCGAGAGCCTGGATCGGTGACCTGACCCACGCTTCCGGATCAGAGGGCTCGATCAACGACGTGATGCGGCTTTGAATGTCATCCGGCAGCGAGTCAAAGCCGTCGTACACAGTGGGGACGTTAACAGTCGGAACTCATGAAGGAGGGGTGCACGGATTGACGCCAATCATCAGCGGTCGCAGGCAGCGCTCAGGAGCGAAAGGGACTTCTTCAGGCCCTGTTCGCGGAGTTCCGGGGCCAAAGCCGGAGCGAGATCCACCGGGTCTTTCGGCTTCCGCGTAGCGGTGTTCGAGAAGCGTATGGAATGGTGGACCCGAGGGGATTCGAACCCCTGACCTCGTGAGTGCGATTCACGCGCGCTCCCAACTGCGCCACGGGCCCACAGGGTTTTTCGAGGCGCCGAAATGTGAGTATAGCCGCGGTTCCTATACTGCCCTGGAGTGGCCTCTTTCTTCAAAAGTAAGCGCGTTCCGGAGGGCGTCGATCCGGCTCGCATCCCGCCCGGTCAGACTCTCACGGCGCCCGACCGCTGGCCGCTTCTGCATTTCGGCCCGGTGCCGAAGACGGACATCGCGAAGTGGGATTTCAAGGTTTTCGGAGCAGTCGAGCATGAGCTCACCCTCGACTATGGCGAGCTGCGAGGGCTGCCTTCGAAAGACGTAGTCGCCGACATCCACTGCGTCACCGGTTGGAGCCGGCTCGGGGACAGGTGGACGGGCGTGCCGATCCGGGAGATCCTCGACCGTGTGAAGCCGAAACCCGAGGCGAAGTACGTGATGGCGCACTGCGAGTACGGGTACACGACCTCGGTGCCGCTGAGCGTGCTCGACGGCGACGACAACCTGCTCTGCTACGCGTGGAACGGCGAGGACCTCACGCCTGACCACGGCTGGCCATTGCGCCTGTTCGTGCCGTCGAAGTATTTCTGGAAGTCTGCGAAGTGGTTGCGCGGGCTAGAGTTCATGGAACGCAACCGGCTCGGCTTCTGGGAGCAGCGTGGGTATCACGACGAAGCAGACCCCTGGAAAGAAACAAGGTACTGGTAGCGGGCTTGTCGGCCCGCCGGTCGTAACTTTCACGACCGATTTCGGTTCCGGGTCTCCTCTTGTGGCGGCGATGAAGGGCGTCGTCCTCGCGGGTTGTCCCACCGCGACCTTGGTCGACGTGAGCCACGAGGTGCCGCGGTTCGACGTCTCGGCCGGCGCGTTCATGCTGTTCGCCGGGACCCGACACTTCACCGGCGGCTCCGTGCACCTGGCGGTCGTGGACCCGGGCGTGGGCAGCACGCGGCGGCGGCTGATCGTCCAGGCCGGCGGCCGTTTCTACATCGGGCCGGACAACGGCCTGTTCGCCATCGTGATCGACGAGGTGGGTGTGCAGGCGGTGCACGAGCTCGCGCCCCGACCGCACGGAGCTCCCACATTCGAGGGCCGCGACGTGTTCGCGCCCGCTGCCGCGGCGCTCGCGTCAGGCGTCCCGGTCGAGTCGCTCGGTCCTCCCACCGACCCACCCGTGCCCCTGCCGGACAGCGGCCCTCGAGTTCTGTGGACAGACGGCTTCGGCAACCTGGTCACGAATCTCAAGGCGCCGGTGCGGCACCTGCGCGTCCACAACCACGACATCGTGACGACCGCCAAGACCTATTCGGAAGCCCGGCCGGGCGAGCCGTTCGTGTATGTCGGCAGCATGGGATACCTCGAGGTCGGCGTGCGCGAGGCACGGGCGGACAAGCTGCTCGGCGCCCGGCCCGGGATGAGGGTCGAAACGATCTAGCGCCTCGGCGCTTCGGTCTTAACAGGCTGGATTGGCGCGCGTCCTGTTCGCCTGTAGTTTTGCCGGGCTGTGGTTCGAGTCGTCTGCCTGCTGTTCCTCCTCCTCTCCCTGGTGGGCTGCTCGAACCCGGCTGTTTCGGCGCCCGCGGCACCGGCCGCCGGCGGCGAGGTGCGCCTCTGGCAGGACGCCGGCATCTTCACGCTGGTCGGCCGGCTCATCAGCTCAGCCCGGCATCGTGTGCTGGTCGAGATGTACGAGCTGGGACGGGACGAGCTGGTGCGGGCAATCGCCGAAGCGGAAGGGATGCGCGTGCGTGAGCGGGCCTATCCCGTCGACGACGGACGGCACCAGATCGACCACGTCAAGCTGCTCATCGCGGACGCCGAGGCCGCGGTCGGCGGGATGAACTGGGGTCGTCACAGCGACCGCAACCACGACTACGTGCTCGAGACCAGCAACGCGCCCGAGCTCGACCGGCTGGTGCTCATCTTCGACCAGGACTGGGACCTTGCCGGTGGCCATCCCTCGCCGCTCCCGCAGGTGTCGGCTCCCGTCGCGCAAACATCCCCTGGCGGCGAGATCCGCGCCATGCTCGAGCACGCGCTCAACCGCGCGGTGCGTCGGGTGCTGGCTGAGGTCTACACGCTGACCGACGCGGCGGTCATCGCCGAGATGGTGATCGCGCACCGACGGGGCGTGATGGTCAGGGTGTTGCTCGATCCCAACCAGGTGTACAACCTGCACGCCTATGCGGTGCTGCGCGCGGGTGGCGTTGAGGTCCGATGGTACCCGGTTCCGAAGGGTGTGTTGCTCCACGCGAAGATCGGGCTGTTCGACGCCGAGCTCGTGGTGGGCTCAGCGAACTGGACCTTGAGCGGCCTGGGCGTCAACCACGAGCTCGACATCGAGACGGACGATGCCGTGGCGGTCCGGGCGTATGTGACGCGATTCGGGGGCGACTGGGCTAGGTCGGCTTGATTCAGCCCCTCCGGCGCTCCGCGCCACCTCCCCATGAATGGGGAGGACAAGGGTTAGCGCTGTGGCGGGGGGCCGGCTGAGCCTGGGCCGGGCGGTCCGCCCGGGCCTGCCGCCGGAGGCAGGGAGGTCGGTGAGGTCGGGGACGGCATGTTGTTGAAGGTCACCTGCGGCACGGCGCGGTCGCCTTCATCCGCCTGGAAGAAGCCGAACGCCTTGAATCCGAGCGCTCCAGCGATCAAGGAGGTCGGGAGGGTCTGCAGCTTGATGTTGTAGTCGCGCACGTTGCCGTTGTAGAACCGGCGCGAGAACTCGAGCTTGTCCTCGGTCGCGGTCAGGGTTTCCTGCAGATTCGTGAAGGCCGAGATCGCCTTCAGGTCGGGGTAGTTCTCCGACACCGCGAACAGGCTGCGCAGGCTCTGCGACAGCACGTTCTCGGCCTGACCGATCTTGGCCGGATCGCCTGTGGCCCCGGCCGCAACCGCGTTGGCCCGGGCGTTGGTCACCGCCTCGAGCGTGCCGCGCTCGTGTCCCATGTAGCCCTGGACTGTGTTGACGAGGTTGGGGATCAGATCGTGCCTGCGCTTGAGCTCGACGTCGATCTCAGACCACGCTTCCTGGGTCCGGTTTCGGGCCGCGATCAGGCCGTTGTAGGTGAATACGAGCCACGCGAGGATCAGGACGACGACGACCCCGAGGATTACCCAGCCCATGGCGCCCGACTATATCCGATAAACGAACACGCTGCTAGGCGCGCCTTTTCTTGATAACGGAGCCCAAACTCTATCTCCCAGCGCGTGTTTGATCGAACGCTTGCGGTTCGGCCGGGAATCATACCGTAAGCCGAGCCGGGCTCGCCCGCGGCATACACTCGTTGGCGGTGATGTACTTCACTGACGCGCACGAGGAGCTCCGCCTGCACATCAGGAAGTTTCTCGAGAAAGAAGTCCAGCCCAACCTGGAGGAGTGGGAGGAGAAGACCTTCCCCGACTCGATATTCAGGCGCTTCGGCGAGCTGGGTTTTCTGGGCTTGCGCTACCCGCCCGAATACGGCGGCCAGGGCGGCGACTACTTCAGCGCGGTGGTCCTTTCCGAGGAAATGGCGCGGGCCGGGTGCGGTGGGCTGGGCATGGCCGTCGCCGTGCAGGCCGAGATGGCCACGCCTCCGGTGTTTCGCTTCGGCACCGAAGACCAGAAGCGACGCTGGCTGGTGCCGGCGATCCAGGGCGAGCAGATCGCCGCGCTCGCGATCACGGAGCCCGACGCAGGTTCGGACGTGGCCGGAATCACCACCACCGTCGGCAATGAGTTCATCGTCGACGGCCGCAAGATCTTCATCACCAACGGCGCTCGCTGCCAGTGGGCGCTGGTGGTCACCAAAACGGATCGGGAGCGAGGGCACGGCGGCTTCAACCTGCTCGTGATCGAGAAGGGGACGGCGGGATTCGAGGTGACCCGCACGCTGCAGAAGCTGGGCATGCATTCATCCGACACCGCCGAGCTTCTGTTCGAGGAGTGCCACGTGCCGGTCGGCAACCTAATCGGCGAAGAGGGCGAGGGGTTCAAGCACCTGATGTGGGAGTTGCAGGGCGAGCGCATGATCGCGGCCGCCGGCGCGATCGCCGGCGCGGCCCGCGTCTTCGAGTACACGATGGACTACGCGAAGAACCGTCAGGCCTTCGGCCAGCCGATCTCCAATTTCCAGGTCATCAAGCACAAGCTCGTCGACATGGGGACGAAGATCGCGGCAATCCAGTCCTTCGTCTATCAGACGGCGAAGCAGTGGGACCAGGGCGAGTACCCGGTGCGCGAGATCTCGCAGGCCAAGCTGCTTGCCACCCAGGTCGCGTGCGAGGTCGCGGACGACGCGATCCAGATCCTCGGCGGGCACGGGTACATGCGCGAGTTCCCGGTGGAGCGGGCGTGGCGTGACGCCCGACTCGCGAGGATCGGCGCGGGGACCGACGAGATCATGAAGGAGATCATCGCCAAGTCGTACGGGCTGTAAGTCCGGCCTTAGTGACAGCCGCCTGCAATGGCGACGATGTTGTCGGGCCCGGTCGCGACCGCCCGGATCACGGTGGTGGCGGTGGGCAGGAATGCCAGACCCGCAAACGAGAATTCTCCGGTGAACCAGATGCCACCGCTTAACAGCTGACCCGTAAGACGGCCCTTTCCGTTCATCGCCGGCGTCGAGCCTACGGTCCATTCGTCAGGAAACTGCACCGGCTGAAGATGCTCGGTTGCCGTAAGTAACCCGATCCGCCAGGGATGAGGCTCCGGCCAGTCCCTCTCCAGAACGAGGGGTCTACCTTGTGCGTCGAGCGAGATCAGCTCCAGCTGTTGATCCCCGCCCGGCGCCGGCACGTGGTACGGGACTGTGAGCTCGGTGGACACGATGCCCAGCTGCAGGTCCAGCCGCCGCAGCTCCCACCCTCCGGTGATGGGGATCACAACCCACGCAGCCCGGGAGTCCACCTGGGACCAGAACTGCTGCGTGCCGTCAAGCTTGCGAACGACAGCGGAATCAGGATCGAGCAACCAGAGTCCAGGTTCCGCCGGCCCCTCTCCGCCCAAGAGGGTCAGGTAGACGCCTTTGGCGTTGAAGTTGATCACCCACCAAGTGCCGTTGACCTGCGGCATGGCCATGGTGCGGTGCTGCCCAGTCGCCACGTCAACCAGGTCGACGCCGGAACCGTTGGCGACGGCGTAGCGCCGCCCGTCAGGTGAGATGTGGTCCCAGGTGGCCGGGATCCAGCGATTGAAGGCTCGACGCGGGATGTGGCAGGAAGGGTCTTCGAGAAAAGTTCCGCCGGGGAAGGTGATCCAGCCGCCGGGGATCTCGCCCTGGTTCACAGAGAGCATCACGGGGATACGGCACGAGAGCCCCACATCTGACGCGGTTGGAGAGGATGTGGGCGAAGGGCCGGTGGGTGTGGTCGCAACAACGCTTGGCGACGCGGTCGAGCGCACCGCCGTTGGCTGGGGGCTCTGAGCAGAGCAGCCGACAGCCAGGAGGGCAACCAGCACCGCCGACCGCCTCATACCCATAGAACGGGAGCGGTCAAGTCGCGTTACTGCTCACAATCCCAGTCATGGAGGCCACCTTGTTCGCCGGATGCGAG
>VBII01000175.1:3362-3685 GCA_005887735.1 Chloroflexota bacterium | reverse complement strand
ACCAAGGCACAGGCCATCGCGCTCCTGCAGGCGCACGGCCAGGGACAGATCGCTCAGATGCTGTCCGGGATGAACGTGACGCCCGGAAGGGGGATCGATTTCACAGCCCTCGGGATGACGCTGCTCCTCGCCGTCGCCCTTTACCTCTTGTCGTCCGTGCTGATGTGGGCGCAGGGCTACATCATGGCCGGGGTCGCGCAACGCACCGTCTACGGCCTGCGCCGTGACGTCGAAGCCAAGCTTTCCCGGCTTCCTCTCAAGTACTTCGACAGCCACTCCCACGGCGACATCCTCAGCAGGGTCACCAACGACATCGACAACGT
>VBII01000175.1:0-3344 GCA_005887735.1 Chloroflexota bacterium | reverse complement strand
CCGTGCCGCTGTCGGTCGTCGTGACCCTGCTCATCGCCCGGCGCTCGCAAAAGCAGTTCGCCGCCCAGTGGAAATGGACCGGCAGCATGAACGGGCACGTCGAGGAGATGCACACGGGCCACGCGCTGGTGCAGGTTTTCGGCCGGCGAGCAAGCGCGCAGAAAGTGTTCGATGAGCACAACGGCCGCCTCTTCGAGGCGACCTTCAAGGCGCAGTTCCTCTCCGGCATCATCCAGCCGGCGATCCAGTTCCTGGCGAACATCAACTACGTCGCTGTGGCCGTGATCGGCGCCTATCGCGTCGCTTCCGGAACGATGACGTTGGGCGACGTGCAGGCTTTCATCCAGTACTCGCGCCAGTTCACCATGCCGATCATGCAGATCGCCGGCCAGATGAACCTTCTGCAGTCAGGCCTGGCGTGCACGTGAACTTCCGCTACGAGGCGGACAAGCCCCTGATCGCCGACTTCAACCTGCAGGTCCGGCCCGGCCAGACGATCGCGATCGTTGGTCCGACCGGCGCGGGCAAGACCACCATCGTCAACCTGCTGATGCGCTTCTACGACATCGACTCCGGGCGCATCTGCATCGACGGAGTCAACACGCATGAAGTCCCGCGGGACGAGGTGCGCAGGGTATTCGGGATGGTCCTGCAGGACACGTGGCTCTTCGCCGGCACGATCCGGGACAACATCGCGTACGGCAAGGAAGGCGCCACCGAGGAAGAGATCATTGCGGCTGCCCACGCCGCGCACGTCGACTCATTCGTCCGTACGCTGCCCAAGGGCTACGACACCGTTCTCGACGAGGACGCGTCGGATCTCTCGTCGGGCCAGCGACAGCTCCTGACCATCGCCCGCGCCTTCCTCGCCGACCCCACCATCCTGATCCTGGACGAGGCGACCAGCAACGTCGACACGCGCACCGAGGTCTTGATCCAGAAGGCGATGGCGCAGCTCCGCGCCGGCCGCACGAGCTTTGTGATCGCACACCGGTTGTCGACCATCCGGAACGCTGACGCGATCGTGGTCATGGACTCGGGCAAGATCGTCGAGCAGGGCAGCCACGCTGAGCTGCTGCAGCGGAAGGGCTTCTACTTCAGGCTGTACAACAGCCAGTTCGCCGAGGCGTGGTCGGGCAACGGCGAGGGGCCCGAATCCTCTCAGCGGACGCTCGAGGCAGTCTCGAAAATGACCTCGTCCGCGTAGCACCAGACCCATGCCTCGCCCGGCTCGAATGAGGCGACGAGCGGGTGGTTGGTCTTCCGGAAATGCTTGGACGCATGCCGGTTGGGAGATGAATCGCAGCAGCCGACATGGCCGCACTCCAGACAAAGACGCAGGTGGACCCACCGGTCGCCGGTCGCCAGGCACTCCTCACAACCCTGTGGCGTGTTCGGTTCGGGGAACCTCGTGTCGCTTGTGAAGTGAGTGCACCTGTTCGCAGCCACGCGTCTTTCTTATACGCCGACGCCGCACTCGTCATCGGAGGACTATGAGGGGACGGGATGACCTCGACCGTTTGGCTGGCGGGAGAGTCCGCTCTGCTGCCGAGCCGCATCCAGATGGCGTTCACCCTCGCCTCTCACGTGCTGCTGGTGCCGCTCGGCGTCGCGCTGCCTACCTTGACGCTGCTGATGGAGGGCATCGGGATCGCGCGCAACGACCCGGTGGCGCTCAAGATCGCGCGGCGCTGGTCGGTTGTGATGGCGGTTCAGTTCGCGGTCGGCGCGGTGACCGGGACGATCCTGTCATTCGAGTTCGGCATCCTGTGGCCCCGCATGATGGGGCGCTTCGGCGCCGCGATTGGACTCGGATTCGCCATCGAAGGCCTGGCGTTCTTCCTCGAGGCGATCTTCATCGGCATCTATCTATATGGGTGGGAAAGACTCCCCCGACGAACTCACTTCCTGCTCGGCCTGGTGCTGCCGCCTGCGGGCCTGCTGGGCGCGTTTGGCGTGCTGTCGGCCAACTCATTCATGAACACCCCTGGCGGGGTGACGCTCCAGGCCGGCCGGCTCGTCGACGTGGACGTGGTCGCGGCTCTCTTCACGCGCGCGCTTGGCTACGAGTTCTGGCACTTCCTCATCGCGATCTACATGACCGCCGGCTTCGCGGTGGCTTCGGTCTACGCGGTGGCCTGGCTCCGTGGCCGGCGCGACCACTACCAGAGGCTGGCCTTCCTGGTCCCCTTCACGGTCGCGGCCGCCCTGACTCCAGTCCAGCTCGCAGTCGGGGATCTGTCCGCCCGCGCGCTGGTCGGGGACCAGCCGGCGAAGTTTGCCGCGATCGAGCTCACGTGGAGGACACGGGAGCAGAACCCTGAGGTCATCGGCGGCCTCATCGACGACGCCGGAGACGTCCGATTCGGCATCGCCGTGCCGGTCCTCGATTCGATCCTGGTCGGTTACTCGCCCAACGCCGTCGTGCGCGGCCTGACGGATTTCGCCGCGAACGCCCGGCCGAGCACAGTCGAAGCCAACATCGCTCACCTCGCCTTCGACGCCATGGTGGGCCTGGGCCTGGCCGGAGCCGCACTGGCCGCCTGGTACTTCTGGGTCTTGCTTCGGCGACGGCGCTTGCCCGATTCGGTCTGGTTCTACCGGTTGGCGGCGCTCGCCGGAGCCGGCTGCTACCTGGCGGTCGAGGCCGGATGGGTCACCACTGAAGTCGGTCGCCAGCCGTGGATCGTCTACGGGCTGATGCGCGTCTCGGACGCGGTCACCTCGGCCCCGGCCTCGTTCGTGTGGACGATGCTGGCCACGCTGGTCGCCGTCTACACGCTGATCGCCTACTTCTTCGTCACCTTGCTGCTGAGGCTCGCCGCGCGCTGGAGGCGCGAGGACGAGAAGTCACCTACGGCGCCCGAAGAGGGAGCGCCTTACGGCCCGCGACCGGCGCGGTTTCCCGAGCTCGGCTCGTGAACATGATCGCCTTTTCACTGCTGCTTTCGGTCACGGCCTACAGCACCGCGGGCGGGGTCGATTTCGGCGCCGGCATCTGGGACCTGCTCGCGGGCACGTCGGCCCGCGGACGCGAGGCGCGCGCCTTGATCGACCATGCGATGGCGCCGGTGTGGGAGGTCAACAACGTATGGCTTGCGTTTGCCATCGTTCTGTGCTGGACCGGATTTCCAATCTTCTTTCAAAGCACCTTCCTCAGCCTCTATCCCCTGTTCAGCCTGGCGCTTATCGGCCTGATCCTCCGCGGGGCCTTCTTCGCATTTCGCCACGTGGCCGACGACCCTCGCTCCCACCGGATCGCCGACCTCGTGTTCGGCGCTTCGTCGCTGCTGACGCCCTTCTTCTTTGCCGCCTCCCTGGGAGCGATCGCGTCAGGCCGCGTT
>VBII01000023.1 GCA_005887735.1 Chloroflexota bacterium | reverse complement strand
GGAGCTTGACCAGCGTCGCCAGGTAGAGTCCGGCCGGCCCCCCGCCCACGATGGCAAGGTTCAGGGACGCTCCTCCCCATTCATGGGGAGGTGGCCCGTAAGGGCCGGAGGGGCTGATCCGATTTGTCGCCTGCGTGTATTCAGCTCCTTTCTCGCAGCCGGAACCGCTGCAGCTTGCCCGTCGCCGTCCGCGGCAGCGTGTCCGCGAACTCGATCGCCCGCGGGTACTTGTACGGAGCGATCTGGGACTTGACGAAATCCTGCAGCGCCTTGGCCGGGTCGGGGCCGAGCTGCGCTCCCGGCCGGAGCACGACCACGGCCTTCACGAGCATGCCTCGCTCCTCATCGGGCGCGCCGACCACCGCCGCCTCGGCGACCGCGGGATGCCGGAGCAGGGCCTCCTCGACCTCGGGACCGGCGATGTTGTAGCCGGCCGAGACGATCATGTCGTCGGCGCGGGCCTGGTAGTGGAAGTAGCCGTCGCCGTCGCGGACGTAGACGTCGCCGGTGACGTTCCATCCATCCTGCACGTAGGTGGCCTGGCGGTCGCCTCTCAGGTAGCGGCACCCGGTTGGGCCCTTCACCGCGAGCCGCCCCAGCTCGCCGTCGGGCACCGGCCTGCCCTCCGGATCCTGGACCTCGGCCACGTAGCCCGGCACTGCGCGCCCGGTGCTCCCAGGCCGAATCTGGTCGCCCTCTGCGGAGATGAAGATGTGAAGCATCTCCGTCGAGCCGATGCCATCGATGATGCGTATGCCGCATGCGTCATGGACCGCATCCCATGTCGCCTTCGGGAGCGTCTCGCCGGCTGAGACGCAGGCGCGCAGCGAGTCGAGCCGCGCCGCGCCCAGGTCGGGAACCATCGCGCGGTACGCGGTGGGCGCCGTCGCCAGCACCGTGATGCGGTGGCGCTCGATGGCCTCCAGCAGGTGAGGCGGAGAAGGCTGCTCGAGAAGGTAGGCCGCCGCGCCCGCCCTCATGGGGAAGACGACGCTCTGGCCGAGCCCGAAGGTGAAGGCCAGCGGCGGGCTGGCCGCGAACAGGTCGCCCGGGGTCGGCCGCAGCACGTGGCGCGAGAACGTATCCGCGATCGCGAGGACGTCGCGATGAAAGTGCATCGTCGCCTTCGGCTTGCCGGTGGTGCCCGAGGTGAAGGCGAGCATGCACACGTCGTCGGCGGCCGTCGCGACGTTCTTGAACCTCGGGTTTTTGGTTGCGGCAACCTTCGAAAGGTCGTCCGGGTCGTCGCTCCCATAGGTAAGGATCTGGAAGCCGTCTGGGGCGGCGGCATCCAGGTCTTTGATGAATCTGTGGTCGCAGATCGCCATGGTCACGCCGGCGATGTCCACCATCGTCTCCAGCTCACCCGCCCGAAGCAACGGCATCGTGGTCACGGCGACGCCGCCCGCCTTGATGACTCCGAACCAGCTCGCCACGAGCCAGGGATTGTTCGGGCCCCTTAGCAGCACCCGGTTGCCCGGCACCAGGCCCAGCTCGTGCACGAGCGCCTGCGCGACCTGGTTGGACCTGGCCAGAAGGTCCGCGTAGGACCATTCCTCGGTGTCCGTCACGAGGCAGCGCGCGGCGCCGGCTCCGGATTGGACGTGGCGGTCGAGCAGCTCGTCCGCGCAGTTCAGCGATGGCGGGTACTGGAGGTCGGGAAGGGTGAACAGAAACTCCGGCCACGTCGCTCGGGGAGGGAGGTTTTCCCGGGTGAAGGTGTCTACATGCGCCGATCGTGAGACCTGCGTCAAATGCCCTTCGACATACTACCTTCATGCAGCCGACCGACCGGCCCCAGAACGTCAACCCTGAAGAGCTCGCGCCGGCGCGCGGCTTCTCCCACGCGACCGTCGCCGGCGATACCGTCTGGATCGGCGGTCAGGTCGGGTCGGACAAGACCGGCAGTGTCGTCGAGCCGGGCGACGTCGTGGCCCAGTTCGCCCGCGCGATCCGCAACGTCGCGATCGCATTGCGCGCGGCCGGCTGCCGGCCGGAGGACACCGTCAAGCTCACCTATTACGTCACCGACCTGGAGCTGTACAGGAAGAGCCTGCCCGCCATCGGAGCTCCCTACCGCGAGGTGTTCGGCCGCCACTACCCGGCGTCGACGTTGATCGAGGTCACCTCGCTTTTCGACCCGGATGCGCTGATCGAGATCGATGCGGTCGCGGTGCGCCCGACATGAAGCGTTGGGAGCACTTCGAGTACGACGAGCGTGACGGCGTCGCGACGCTCACCTTCTCGAGGCCGGATCGGCTCAACGCCCTTACGTTTGAGGTCTACGCGGACATCCGCGACCTCACCGACTCGCTGCGAGGTCGCCAGGACATCCGCGTATTGATCCTCCGAGGCCAGGGGCGCGGCTTCTGTTCCGGCGGCGATGTCGACGAGATCATCGGCGAGCTGGTCAAGAGGGGCACACGCGATGTCTACGAGTTCGCGCGGATGACCGGCGCATGCGTCCGCAACCTTCGCGAGATTCCTCAGCCGGTGATCGCCTCGGTCAACGGCATCGCGGCGGGCGCGGGGGCCGTCCTGGCCACGGCGGCCGACATCCGTGTCCTCGCCGAATCGGCCAGCTTTCGGTTTCTCTTCACCAGCGTCGGGCTGTCCGGCGGCGACATGGGCGTCTGCTGGCTGCTGCCCCGAATCGTCGGCCTTGG
Organism: Chloroflexota bacterium; assembly: GCA_005887735.1. GTDB lineage: Bacteria > Chloroflexota > Dormibacteria > Dormibacterales > Dormibacteraceae > 40CM-4-65-16. The sequence continues at coordinate 3,531 of VBII01000023.1, read as the reverse complement.
CCGGGCGACGGAGGCACTGATGCTCGGGAGCAAGATCACCAGCCACGAGGCTCTTGCGTGGGGCCTTGCCTCCAGGGTGGTGGCCGACGACCAGCTCGACGCCGCCGTTTCTGAGTACGCCACGCGACTGAAAGATCTCGCGCCGTGGGGACTTGCCATGACGAAGGAGATGGTCAACCGCGCGGCCTCGAGCGACTACTCCAGCGCGATCGAGATGGAGGCGTTCACCCAGACGCTGCTCATGACAGCCGAAGACTTCCGCGAGTTCCACGCCGGGTTCACCGGCAAGCGCAAGCCCGACTATCGCGGCCGCTAGGCCTTAGGCCGATCATCCCGCGAGCCTGACGCCCGCGACCCGCTCATCGCCGGCACGACGACGCTCAATTGGGACGAGTGCCCACGACGCCTCCCGCACTGACCCATTGGCGTGTGCATGGACCGTAACTAGCATGCATGCCAGGGAGCGGCAGACCAGATCGAGATGGGCGGCCGTCAAGGCGGGAGGCCTGACCTGTATGGGTCAGAGAAGAGCCTGTCGCTCCCGCCAGACCACAACCCAGCACAAAGCTACCGACCCGAACCAAGACCGCCCGGGCGACGTGTCAGATGGCCAGCAACTCTGCAGCCGGCTGGCGAACGATACCTGACACGTTCCGCCTGGGCCACCGGACATCCTGGACGGCATCACACGCAAGGGCAGGTAAGGCAATTCGCGCGGTAGTCACCGGAGCGGCGGGATTCATCGGGTCGCATTTGTGCGACCGGCTGCTCGCCGACGGCCACGACGTCGTCGGCATCTTCTCGTTTCGCCACCTCGACCTCGTCGAGGAGGACCTGCGGTGGATCCTCGAAGGGGCTGATGTCGTCTTTCACCTGGCCGGCCGCTCAGGGCTCGGCGTGTCGCAGACGAGGGAGTTCGCCGGCCAATACATGCGCGATAACGTACTCGCGACCCAGCGTCTCCTCGAAGCCCTGGTGGCCAAGCCGGTCAAGCGCCTCGTTTTCGCGGGCAGCTTCTCTGTGTACGGCGAGGCCGAAAGGCTCCCGACCAGGGAAACGGCCGTCCCCCGCCCGCTGTCGTCTTATGGAGTCACGAAGCTTGCGGCTGAAAACCTGGTCCACCTCTACGGGCGGAATTTCGGATTGTCGGTGACAACGCTCCGCTACTTCACCGTTTATGGACCCCGCCAGCGCCCGGACATGGCGATCTCGCGATTCATGCGAGCGCTGGTCCGAGGCAACGAAATCGAGATCAATGGAGACGGTGAGCAGAGTCGTGACTTTACGTTCGTCGACGACGTCGTCGCGGCGACCGTTTGTGCGGCCACCGCCGACGCCGGTGGCGACGTGCTCAACATCGGCGGGGGGAGCCGCGTTACCATCAACGCCCTTCTGACCGCCCTGGAGGAGATCTCGGGGCGGCGCTCGAGGCGCCGTCATCTGCCGGTCTCCCTGGCCGAGCAACGTCACAGCGGCGCGTCGATCAACCTGGCCCGGCAGCGCCTCGATTGGGAGCCCAGAGTCGGCCTGCGAACCGGTCTGGTGAGGCAATGGCAGTGGTTCCAGCAGCCCGCCGATCACAGGCCCGGTGTCACCCAGGAAGCAGTCACGGTCTGAATCGAGGCTTATGCTGGCAGCGCCTTGTCCGAACGCAGGCGCTACCCGAGGGTCCAGGCCGACATCGTGTGCCGGCCCGCCGGCGGCGCCTTGTTCCACCACAAAAGGAACACCCAGGACATCAGCCTGGGCGGGATGCGCGTCTACTCGGACGAGGACTTCGAGGTGGGGATGCGGTTGGACCTCGACGTGCTCATGCCGGATCACACCTCGGTTCGCTGCTGGGCCATCGTCGTGTGGCGAGCTCAGCTGGAGGCGACCGCGCCGGCCCGCTTCGACGTCGGCCTCAAGTTCACAGACATGGCCTCGTCCGACATACAGCGCCTGGCAGCGGTGCTGGTTCCGGTGCGCTGACCGGCGCTGGAGTGTGGCAGTTCCTCGCCGGTCTGCTGGTGGGGGTGCTGCTCGGGGTGGTCATCATGGCGGCGCTGGTGGCGGCGAGCCGGAGGCCTTAGCGTCCTACTCCGACCGGGACAGTTGACTTCCTGACTCCACTGGCCGTGCCGTAGCACGTATTGAAATGCCCATTTAAATCGTGACCGTCAAGCGATTACTTTCAATGACAACAGAAGGTGCAGAGAGCAGAGCGGATCAACCACGTCGACTCAAGTCTTGGCCTCCAACTTTCCGCGCTCAGGCACTTTCCATACGACCGCACCCTCAAACGGGTGCTGGACCTCGTGCTCGCCAGCCTCGGAATGCTCGCGACACTCCCGATCTGGCTCGCGATCGTTGTCGCCATAAGGCTTGACTCCCCGGGGGCCGCACTTTTCGTCCAGGACCGGGTTGGGATTCATGGGCGCCGTTTTCGCTTCTACAAATTTCGCTCGATGTACGCCGATGCGGAGCACCGTGTGGGCGAGCTTCAGTCCAGCAACGAGGTATCGGGGCCGGTCTTCAAGATGAGGGTTGACCCTCGGGTGACCAGGGTCGGAAACCTGCTTCGCCGCACCAGCCTCGATGAGCTGCCGCAGCTGCTCAACGTGCTGAAGGGAGAGATGAGTCTCGTCGGGCCCCGGCCGCCACTCCCCAAAGAGGTGGAGCAGTACAGGCCGAGCGATTCGATGCGGCTCAGCGTGAAGCCCGGGCTGACGTGCCTTTGGCAGATCAGCGGCCGCTCGACGATTGGTTTCGACGAATGGATGGAGCTTGACCGCGAATACATTCGCAGGATGTCGCTGGGGGTTGACCTGACCATTCTGATGCGCACTGTCTGGGCGGTCCTCAGCTGCAGGGGAGCGTATTGACCGGAGTTCTGGGAGCGCTGCTGGCGATCCCGGGCGCGGTCTTCGCGGGCTTCGGCCTTTACCTGGTAATCCTCGCGGTTGCCAGTGGGCTCCTTCATCGCGAGGGGGCCATCACCCGCGACAGGCCCGGAAATCGGCTGCTGGTCATCAACGAGGAATACCTCATCTCACGCTGCGTGGCATCGTTGCTTGCCCAGTCTTACCCGCGGGCGCTATATCGGGTCGTCGTCATCGCCGACAACTGCTCCGACGGCACCGCAGCAATCGCGGCTGGGTCGGGAGCCGAGGTCATGATCCGCACCGAGCCGGACGCCCGAGGCAAAGGTCGGGCTCTACGGTGGGCCGTCGACCGGCTTCTCGGGCCGCCGGATCAGCCCGACGCAGTGGTCGTCGTGGACGCCGACTCCGTGGCCGACTGCAACCTGTTGACCGAGCTCGAGGCCGCCATGGGTCGTGGCCACCCGGTCGTCCAGGCCGACTACACGGTGCTCACGGACGAGCTCAGCTCGCGGCGAACCCAGCTCGTCGCAGCCGGTTTCCTGCTGTTCCATCGAGTTCGCTTCTCAGGCCGCGCTCGACTCGGCATGTCCGCCAACCTGGTTGGCAACGGGATGCTGTTCAGCCGGGCCACCCTCGAGGCTCATCCGTGGAGTGCGTTCACCGGCGT
>VBII01000174.1 GCA_005887735.1 Chloroflexota bacterium | reverse complement strand
TGAAGTTGGTTCCGGGGTAGTAGGCGTCATTGCAGCCGAGGCTGCTGCACTTCGTGCCGCCGCTGCTCGCGTCCCGCGCCCAGACCGTGTACATGTAGCTGCCCACCGAAAGCCCACCCGTATTCCAGGTGAAAGTCGAGGCGCTGGAATACGGCTTGGCGATCTGCCAGCTTCCGCCCGGAGGGAGGATCCAGAACTGGTACTGGGGACTTGGACATCCCGCCGCGCTCGCCGTGAACGTGATGTTCGTTCCGAGCGATTGAGGCGAACCCGGCGAGGGCGTATCGGTGACGGACGTACACGCCTTGGTCGTCAGCGTGTACGTCGGCGCGGCGAGGAACGCATCATTGCAGCCGAGCGAGCTGCACTGGGCGCCCTGGCTGGTCGAATCCTGCGCCCAGACGGTGTACAGGTAATTGCCCGCGGCCAGGCCATTGGTGTCCCACCGGTACGTGCTCGCCGTGGAGTACGGCTGCAGGACCTGCCAGCTTCCATTCGGCGGCCTGACCCAGAACTGGTACTGCGGGTTGGGGCAACCCGACGCGGTCGCGCTGAAGGTGATGCCCGTGCCCGCGAATTGCGGCGAGCCCGGGGTCGCGGTCTCGCCGACGGCCGAGCACTGCCAGTGCGCGGTCAGCGTGTCCTGGCCATCCGCGTCGGTGGCGGTCACGGTGAACGTGTAGGTCACGCCCGGCTGCAGGTTGTTGATAGTGGCCGACGTCGCGGTCGCGGGTAGGTTCATGACCAGGTTGCCCGGCTGGGCCGTGACGGTGTAGCCGGTGATCGGACTGTGGCAGGACTGCGCGGGCTTCCAGGTCACCGTCGCGCTGCTGCTCCCGGTCAGGACCGCGACCGGGTCCGGCATCATGTGCGGCGGGCTGGGCAACGCGTTCGCGTACTGCTGGGCGAGGCCCATGTAGTAGTTCCAGTCCCAATACGGGCCGGGGTCGGTGTGGTGGTCGCTGCCACCGAACAGACTGGGGTTGTTCGGGTCCGGGACCTGACTGTGACCGATGACGCGGCCTCCGGCGTGATCCATCGGCACGCCCCACCGCGAACAGATCGACGCGATGAGATGCGCGCTGGCCTGGTACATCGTCGTCGTGTACCAGGTCGGCTGCGCGTACGCGTAGCCCTCGTGCTCGATGCCGATCGCGCGCGTGTTGTAGTCCCAGTTGCCGGCGTGCCAGGCGATGTACTTCTCGGCGACCATCTGCGTGATCTGCCCGTTGTCGGAAACCACGTAGTGCGCGGACGCCTGTGTGTTCGGGTCCTGGAACAGCTGGATCGCCGAGCCGTACGTCCCTTCTATGTCGTGGATGATGATGATCTGCACCGGGTAGTCGTGGGGGCGATTCGCGTAGCTGTAGTTCGCGTTGCTGGCCGGCACCCAGGTTGCGCCCGGGTAGTCCGAAGTGCTGGTTGGCGCGGTCGCGCCGCCTGTCGTGGCCGAGCGAGGCGGCGCGCTTGCCGGCGGGTTGGACACAGGCTGTGGTGCGAGCGTGATCTGCTCGCCTGTGCCCGCGGTGGCCGTCACTCCTGCGCGCAGCGCGTCGTAGATCTGCGTCGCCACCTGCGGCCCCTGCACCGCGACGACCGCGGGCTGCCACGAGGCGAGGTCGTTGCCCCCACTGTGCGCGTGTGCGAATAGTGCCGCGCCGGCGTCGACGTTAGCGCCGAGGTCGTTTGCGATCTGAGCTTGGGTGTGGCCGCTCAGCGCCGAGGCCGCCTGCATCTGCGCCGGTGTGATGTGCATCGGACCGACCCCGCCGTCACGCGCGGGGGTCGCGATCCACTGCCACCGGCTGTTCACATACGCGGTCGCCTCGATCAGAGGCAGCGGCACGCCACGAGCCTGGGAGGCGGATTGCATCGCCGAGGTGAACGTGGTTCCGCCCGCGAGAGCAGGTTGGATCGGGTTGAGGGAGGCCAGCGCGGGCAAGATACACAGCCACCCAAGCTGCGTGCGCACCAGGCGACGGTACGAAAAGAAACAGCCCTCTTGCAAAGTCGAGCCCCCCGCCCGCCTCGCGGCGAATTAGTTCAGAGCGTATCCAACCGCGACGAAATATGCATCATCGCAACCGAGCGAGCTGCACTGAGTTCCGCTGCTGCTCGTATCGCGGGCCCACGCCGTGTAGAGGTAGGTTCCCGCAGGCAGGCCATTCGTATTCCAGGTGAAGGTGTTGCTCGAGGAATACGCACGCACGACCTGCCAGCTTCCGCCCGGAGGCCGGACCCAGAACTGGTAGAGCGGGTGCGCACATCCGGTCGAGGTCGTCGTGAATGTGATCGACGTGCCCGAGTGCTGCGGCGACGCTGGCGAAGGCGTGTCGGTGACGGAGGCGCAGGGCTGACCGGCCAGGGTGAACGTCAGGGCGGCGAAGTAGGCGTCATTGCAGCCAAGGAAGCTGCACTGCGTTCCGGTGCTGCTCGTGTCGCTCCACGTGAACGTAGTGCTCGCCGAGTAGGCCTGGACGACCTGCCAGGTGCCACCCGGGGCCAGGATCCAGAACTGGTACAGAGGATGCGGACATCCGGTCGAGGTTGCGGTGAAGGTGATGCTGGTGCTCGCCACCTGCGGCGGTGCGGGGGAGGGGGTGTCACTCACGGACGTGCATGCCTGACGGGTCAGGTTGAATCCCAGGGCGGCGAAGAAGGCGTCGTTGCAGCCCAGGCTGCTGCACTGCGCACCGCCACTGCCCGCGTCACGCGCCCACGCGGTGTACAGGTAGTTGCCCGGCGCCAGCCCGCTGGTGGTCCAGGTGAAGGTGCTGCTCGTCGAATACGGCTGTACGATCTTCCAGCTCCCGCCTGGAGGCAGGATCCAGAACTGATACCGCGGATTGGCGCAGCCGGTCGCGCTTGCCGTGAAGGTGATCGTCGAACCCGACGCTTGCGGGGGCGCCGGCGACGGCACATCCGTCACAGCGGTGCAGGGCGGCGTCCCGAGGTCGTACGGTGTGCCCGGGTAGAACGCGTCGGTGCACCCGAGGTAGCTGCATGCGCCCGGGCTCCCCGTGTCGCGGGCCCAGACTGTGTACAGGTAGCTTCCGGCCGCAAGGCCGCTCGTGTTCCACGTGAACGTGTTAGAGGTCGAGAACGGCTGCACGATCTGCCACGTATGCGATCCCGGCGGCAGGACCCAGAACTGGTACTGGGGATGAGGGCAGCCGGTCGCGTTCGCAGTGAACTTGACCGAGGCGCCGGCCAGCTGCGGGGGCGCGGGCGTGACCGATTCGGTGACGGCGGTGCACGCGCTGAAGTTGCCGACGGTGAAGGACCAGGAGTAGGGCGTGCCATTGACGGTCAGAGAAACGGAGTAAGTCACACCCGTCTGAAGCGGTAGCTGCGGGACGAGGATGACCGCGCCTCGCGTGTACAGGTAGCTGCTGACCGCGGAGGCGGACGAGTCGATGACACAGTGGTTGAGCGCGAGTCCGTTGGCGCTGAACGAGTGTGCGCTCACCGTCGTGTTGACGTTGCCTCCGATCTCGATGAAGACGGGAAGACCGGTCGGCGCCGCGTAGCCGGGACAAGCCTGCAGCGGGTTCGGAAACTCTCCGCCCGTGTACGTCGCCAGGGGTTCGTTGGTGTTCCGCCCGGGGAAGTACACGGGATACTGGCCGCCGGTGAAGGAGTTGCCGCGAATCGTGTCGAGCGTCCCACCTTCCTGCCAGCCGGACTTGACCTCGCGGTAGGAACCGAATCCCGTCTGCGTGAGGCGCGGATCCATCATCGCCATGGCATGAAACGGCGCCGCCATCCACCAATCGATCGCCTGCGGGTCTGTGGTCGCGGTGGTGGAATTGACCTGGATGTTGCCGTTGCGCGCCGCGGCGTCTCCGTCGACCGTGTAGTAGGGGGTGCCGGGTGTCTCGTAATGCGTCACGAGGTCGTTCTTGACCATGTAGAGCGAGTGGCTGTAGTCGCCGGCGCTCCAGGTCGAGTTCTCGGTCAGGGTCGAAACGCCTGTGCTCGTCCGCCACTGGTTCAGGCGGTCCAGCCAAGGGCTCGTCGCCGCAGGGGTTGCCTGGAGGTGCAGCGGCGACGCCTGCGAGCTCCCGCCGGCGGGCGCGAGTGCAAGCAGCAGTCCGGCGCTCAGGATGGTCACGGCCAGGCGGCGCCCAGCCGGCGACCTCAGTTCGGGGGCCACCTCCCTGTGCACAACGACCGTGGCACCTTACGTCTTGCGCCACCGCCCACGCCGCGAGTTGTTAAAAGTCGTTAATTCGGCGTCGTCAGGTCAATTGGTAGGGCTGCGCGGCGAAGTAGGCGTCGTTGCAGCCCAGCGAGCTGCACTGGGTGCCCTGGCTGCTGGCGTCGCGCGCCCAGACCGTGTAGAGGTAGGTGCCTGGAGGCGGAATGTTCGCCTGGGTCCAGGTGAAGGTGTCGCTCGAGGAATAGGCCTGGACGATCTGCCAGGTGCCCCCGGGCGGCTTGAGCCAGAACTGATAGAGCGGGTTCGGACAGCCGCTTGAGGTGGCCTTGAATGTGACCGTGGTGCCGGACGTCGCTGGTGAGGGCGGCGAGGGCGTGTCGGTGACCGAGGTGCAGGGCTGGCTGGTCAACTTGAAGGTCTGAGCCGCGAAGAAGGCGTCGTTGCACCCGAACGAGCTGCACTGGACCCCATTGCTGCTGGCGTCGCGGGCCCACGCCGTATAGAGATAGTTCCCAGGCGCCAGCCCGCTCGTATCCCAGGTCAAGGTGGTGGTCGAGGAGTACGCCTTCACGATCTGCCAGCTGCCGCCTGGAGGCAGGATCCAGAACTGATAGAGCGGGTGCGGGCAGCCGATCGACGTCGCGGTGAAGGTGATGCTCGTCCCCGAGAGCTGCGGTGAGGCCGGGGACGGTGTGTCGTTGACGGAGGTACAGGGCTGGCGCATCAGGTTGAACGCCTGAGCGGCGAAGAACGCGTCGTTGCACCCAAACGAGCCGCACTGGACGCCGGTGCTGCTCGCGTCACGAACCCACGCGGTGTAGAGATAGTTGCCCGGGTTGAGCCCACTGGTGCTCCAGATGAATGTGTTGCTCGCCGTATAGGCCTGAACGATCTGCCAGCTTCCGCCGGGCGGCAGGACCCAGAACTGGTAGCGCGGGCTCGGGCACCCGGTCGATGTGGCGGTGAACGTGATGCTCGTCCCCGAGAGCTGGGGCGACGCGGGGGAGGGAGTGTCGTCGACCGACGCGCACGGGTGGCGGGTGACCTGGAAGCTCTGGGCGGCGAAGAAGGCGTCGTTGCAGCCGAGGCTGCTGCAGTTGCTGCCGGTGCTGCTCACGTCCTTCGCCCACGCGGTGTAGAGATAGTTGCCCGGGGCAAGTCCGGTGGTGTTCCAGATGAACGTGTCGGTCGCCGAGTAGGGCTGCACGATCTGCCAGCTGCCGCCGGGGGGCAGGATCCAGAACTGGTAGCGCGGATTGGGGCACCCGGTCGATGTGGCGGTGAACGTGATGCTCGTCCCCGAGGGCTGCGGCGATGATGGTGATGGTGTGTCGCTGACCGAGGCGCAGGGTTGGCGCGTGAGCACATAGGTCTGGGCGGGGAAGAAGGCGTCGTCGCAGCCGAGAGAGCTGCAGCTCGTTCCGCGGCTGCTCGTGTCGCGCGCCCAAACCGTGTAGAGGTAGTCGCCCGACAGCACGCCGACCGTGTTCCAGTCGTAGGTTGCCTTCGGCGAATAGGGCTGGGCGATCTGCCAGCTCGCACTCGGCGGTTTGATCCAGAACTGATACAGCGGGTGGGCGCAGCCGCTCGCGGCCGCAGTGAGCACGATCTGCGTCCCCGAAACCGAGGGTGAGGGCGGCGCCGCGGACAGGTTCACCGAAGCGCACGGGGGCACGCTGAACGACGCTCCGACCGTGCCCCAGTCGTTCAGGTGGCTGTTCTCGAAAGCGGCCACCTCGCCGGCGACCCACACCGTGTGGCCGTCGTTCGGATCCGGCGCGGCCGCGCTGTAGTCGCCAAAACGCGAACCACCGGAGGCGGAAGTTGGACCCACGTAAACGCCGGCGCCGGCCTGGACCAGCAGGGTCTGATCGAAATTCCCCGGGCTCGCGGCGATGATGTCGGACACGTAGACCGTCGGCAC
>VBII01000022.1 GCA_005887735.1 Chloroflexota bacterium | reverse complement strand
CGGTGTGTTCGCCAAGGTGCGGGGCATGGCCCTGATCGCCTCGTTCAAAAATCTGGCGGGCGACCACCTGCGGATGCGACGCCACCTCGTCGAGGGTGAGCACGGGCTCGCAGCAGGCGTCCAATGCCGCGAGGATTTGCTCCCATTGATCTCGCGTCCTGGTGGCGAAGATCTCTTCCAGCGCGGCCTGATCGTCCAGGTCCTCTGAGTACTGGCGCTCGATCAGGTCGGGCCTCTCCAGCGCC
>VBII01000021.1 GCA_005887735.1 Chloroflexota bacterium | reverse complement strand
GTCGTGGCCGGCGCGGCCGGCGTACGGACCGTCCTGCCCATACCCCGTGATCGAGCACACGACAAGGCGGGGATTGCGCGCGTGCAGGACGTCCCAGCCGAGCATCAGGCGATCCATCACGCCTGGCCTGTTGCCTTCGACGAGCACGTCAGCCGTGTCCACGAGGCTCAAGAGCACCGCACGGCCGGCGCCGGCTTTGAGGTTGACGGTCACGCTGCGCTTGTTGCGGTTGATCGCGTTGAACAGCGCGCTCTGTCCGTCGACGAGGGGGGGCGTCCAGCGCATGTAATCGCCCGTGCCGGGCTCCTCGACCTTGATCACGTCGGCGCCCATCCCGGCCAGCTGCATCGTGCAGTAGGCGCCGGGCAGCAGCCTTGTCAGGTCGAGCACGCGGATCCCGGTCAGCGGCATTCGAGATCAATTGTGGCCGCGCTCATACGTTGGTAGGAGACTTTCGGTAGCCGCCCGTGCGTTAATACGGCATGGAAGAGTCTCGTCCCAGCATGCGCCCTGCTCCACGACCTGCCCGAAATCTCTCTGAGATGACGATCAAGGTCCCAGCGCCGTTCGCGGGCCTGTCGGACCTCGGCTTCACCGCGCAGTACCGCGCCCAGGAGTTCAACGAACCGCAGCGTGACGTGCCGCTCCTCTTCGAGGGCCCGCAGCCGCCGATGCGGCGCCTGGCGGAGATCCTTCAGCTCCTCAGCAGCGCGCAATCATCGACGTACGCATGGACGGACCCGGTGATGCTGAGCGACGAGGTCGTCATCCTCGCGTTCCGCGATCGCAGCGTCGCGGGCGACACGCTGTCAGACGGTGCGCGGATCGCGGACTACGTGGTGAACCTCGTGCGCCCGGTGGTTTTCACGTTCCTGCGCGACTGCGCTGTGGTCGCCCACCTGCGGCTGTCGGACGTGATCGAGATGCGCGTCAGCTCCGACCACAGGGAAATCGCCGAATTCGCGCTGCCGCTGCAGAAGATCGTCCAGCCGAACGGCGAACGACTCCTCTGGGGTCTCTCTGCCTAGGGCTTAAGGCGAGTGCGAGGGGCTCGGCGTAGGCGACGTCCGCGCCGGGCTCGCCGTCTCCACGCCGCTGGCCCGAGCGCTGCTCGTGGTACTGATGGACGGAGTCGTGACGGCCCCCGGCGAGACGTTGGCGAAGTAGAGCGCGAGCGGGACCACGATCAGGCCGGCAAGTACGGTCAGGACGAACGTGACCGCCCCCCACTCTCCGCGCAGAACACCCCAGTTCACGAGTCGTCGATTCTAGCGGTGGCTAAAAATCGTCGTCGCCTGAGCCGGCGCCTTCCTCTTCCTTCTTCTTGCGCTGATTCAGGAGTCGGATGAAGTCCTGCGCCCGCGCGAGCGCTTTCCAACGCTCCGGGAAGAAGTCTTGGACCAGGATCTGGCGGTCCGGCTGCTGGTAGACGGTGACGCACCATTTGTTGAGGGTGCGCGAGACTTCGACCTCGAAGTCCTTCTCCGCGGTCTCATACCGAACAACTTTGTCGTCGTCGAATCTTCTTCGTCCTGAAACAGCCATAGGTAAATCACTCGGGCGGGGAATCGGCTCATAGAGCGTATCTGGATTATAGGGCTCGGGAAGAGGGGCCCTGGGGGGCTGTTTCCAGCAGCTCCCGGAGGAGCGGGACGAGCTCCTCGCGGAGGCCTTCCCGCTTCATGGCCAGCATCAAGTTGGCCCGCAGGTAGCCCGGAACGGTGCCCGTGTCGTAGTAATCCCCGTCGAACTCGACTCCCACGACCGGCTGCCGCCCGATGGTGCGCTTGATGGCGTCGACGAGCTGAATCTCGTTGCCGGCGCCCGGCTCGGCACGGTCAAGCTCGTCGAAGACCGCCGGTATGACGATGTATCGGCCAAGCGCGGCCAGGTCGGACGGCGCGTCGCCCGCCGGCGGCTTCTCCACGATGTCGGTGACCTCGTGGATCCCGCCCTTGGAACCGGCGGTGGCGACGATGCCATAGCGGCTGACCTCGGATCGCGGCACGCGGCGGAGAGCCAGAACCGTGGCGCCCGTCTTGGCGTGCGCGTCCATGAGCTGCTTGAGGACCGGCTTTTCGTCGCAAAGGATCACGTCGTCGGCCAGCAGGACGGCGCAGGGCTCACCCTCGACCAGAAGCCGCGCTGTCCAGACCGCGTGGCCCAGTCCGAGCGGCTCCTTCTGCTGGACGTAGGTTATGACCAGCTGGTTGCTCAGCTCGTCGACCTCGCTCAAGATGTGAAGCAGGTCGCTCTTGCCTCTCGCCTCGAGGTAGTGCTCGAGCTCCAGCGAGCGGTCGAAGTGGTCGACGATCGCGCGCTTGCCGCCACCGGTGACCATGATCACCTGCTCGATGCCGCTGGCGATCGCCTCCTCCACGCCGTACTGGATCGTCGGTTTGTCGACGAGCGGAAGCATCTCTTTCGGCTGCGCCTTGGTCGCCGGCAGGAACCGCGTGCCGAGACCGGCAGCAGGGAAGATCGCCTTGCGTACAGCCGGGCGGGTCATTCGCGGAAATCCCGCACGTCTGACGCCTGCCGTGCGCATTCGAGGCCCGAATTCCGCACGTCTGACGCCTGTCGTGCGTAATTCGGTGCGCGTGACGAGTACGTCATTGACGACAATCTATCTCGTGGACACGATCGAAGGGATCCGGCCGGGGCTGGCGGGCCACCTCGAGCGCATCGTCGACGGTGACCTCTTGACGCACCACGTTGGTGGCCAGGGCACGTTCTCGACGCCCGCGATGATCGGTCTGATGGAGATCACGAGCCATCGCTCGATAGAACGCCTGCTGCCAGAAGGTCACACGACAGTCGGCTATGAGGTTCACGTGCGGCACCTGGCTCCGACCGCGCCCGGCGCCAGCATCCAGGTCACGACTCGCCTGACCGAGGTCAAGGGCAACAAGCTCTATTTCGAGGTCGAGTGCCGCGAAGGCGACAAGCTGCTCGGCTCAGGCATCCACAAGCGCGCCATCGTCCCGGCCACGTTTTAGCCATGCACTACTGGGAGCTGGTCACTCGCTCGTTCCGGATCGCGTGGGACCACAAATACCTGTGGCTGATCGCGCTCTTCTCCGGCGAGGGCGGCGGCGGCAGCTTCAACTACAGCCAGCGCAGCAGCGGCACCACGCAGACCCCCGCTGAGTTTCAGCAGCAGATCTCGACCTGGCTGTCAGACCACGCTGTAGTGATCGTCTTTCTGGCCGTGCTGTGGCTGGTGCTCATAATCGCGTTCTTCATCCTCGCGGCGATCTGTCAGGGAGCCACGGTTCGCGCCTCCGCCGAGCACGACGCCGAGCGGCCGTTCGGGCTGGGCATGGCCTGGCGAACCGGCCTCCACACGATGTGGGTCATCGTCCGATTCAGGCTGCTCCTCATCGCCCTGTATCTGCCGCTCATCGTCCTGATCGCCGCCTGGATCGTGGGGCTGCTGGTGGCGGTGGCAAACGGCAACAGGGGCGCGACCGGGGATTTGGTCCTCACGGGCCTCTTGCTCCTCGTGGCGTGGTTCTTCTTCGCGATCTATCTGTTCTTCATCGATCGTTTCGGCTCTCGCGCCGTGGTGTTGGAGCAGCTGATGGCGCGGGCGTCGATTGCCCGGGCTCACAGGTTGCTGTTCAAGCGCCTCGGCCGCTCGCTGCTCGTTCTGCTCGTAGCGATCGGCGTCGCAATCGTCCTCGGCATCGGGCTGGCATGCGTTTCGGTCATCGTCGTAGTTCCGCTGCTGGCAGCGGCAGCTTTTGCCGCCGGCAATAGTTCCGGTGCGGGGGTGATAGTCGTGGTGATCGGCGTCCTCATCCTGCTGCCCATCTACCTGGCCGTCGCAGGCTTCCTGGCGGCGCAGGGCTCGACTTACTGGACGCTTGCATTCCGGCGCCTGGACTTCGACTTCGCGCCGGCGTTCGCATATCCGGCGGTCCCGCCCGCATCACCTGCCGCACCAGCTCCACCCGCGCCTCAGTCATGAGCGACGAGCTGGATCGGGTGGCGCCGCGCGAGGGCGCGCGAGTCAGGGCGCGAGACAAGAAAGTCCGGGGGCCGAAGGTCGTCTCGGTCAATCCAGGTTTGAGAAAGCTGGCGCAGCACCTGACGGAGAAGCGAAAGAAGAAGACGACGACCACTCGGAACAAGCGGTAGTACCTTTAGGCAATTCCGTCCACCGAGAAGCAGGGGGTTAGGCGATGAAGGCGTATGTCCTCATCAACGCGTCGCCCGGGCGGGCGCTGGAGGTGGCCAAGAAGATGGAGGGGGTGCAGGGGATTTCCGCGGCCGACGCGATCACGGGTGAGTACGACGTGATCGCGGTGTGCGAGGCGCCCGACGTCAACTCGATCGGCTCTTTGATCGTCGACAAGATCCAGAAGATCGACGGCGTCTTCAAGACGATCACCTGCCTGGCGGTGAAATAGCCTCCCCACCAACCCGCACCGCGGCGCCCACCGCCGCCGCGACCTCAGGAAGCTTTGCCAGCCACGGAGTCATGGCGGGCATTTCCTGCTCGATGCTTCCCACCGACGGCGACCAGGTCAGCTCGCGTCGCGAATACGAATCGTCGTAGTAGTGCGGTTTGCCGATCACGTCGACCGCGTAGATCCCCGGCCAGACCGCAGCTCCCTCGGGGGTCAGAGTCTCCGCTCCCAATGCGCGGACGTAGGCGAGGTCATAAGGAACGGACGCCACCTCGGCCGCGAATCCCACCGCGCGAGCGGCTGAGATGAGCACGTCACGCCACGTGGAGTCGAACCCGCCCACCAGGTAGCGCCGCCCCGGGCGGCCTCTGTCCGACGCCGCGAGGCAGGCGCGCCCGACGTCTTCCGCTGACACGAACGTCTGCTTCGCACGGCCGCCGCCCGGCAACCAGACCCTGCCCCGCACCATCGCCGCCATCAATCGCGGGAGGATCCAGTCTTCGCCAGCGCCGAAAACCCGAGCCGGCCGCACGATGACGACCTCGACGTCACCGGCTGCCTCCAGCAGCCACCCCTCCTCGAAGAGCTTGGTCCGCTCGTACGCGTGAACCGGCTTGACCGGCGACTTTTCCGTCACGCGCGCGAAATGGTCGGGGCCGAAAACGTCGGCGGTCGACACATGGACGATGCGGCGCACCCTGGCCGTTCGCGCGGCTTCCAGGACGCGTTGGAGGAGGTGAGGTGCAGCCTTGCGATAGCGCATGCGGCGCACGCCGGAGACGGTCTGGGCACAGAAGACGACGACCTCCACACCGGCGATCGCGTCGCCCAGTGTCTCGTCGTCGGCATCTGCGTTGAGCTCGATGACCGGAACGTCGGCGGCCAGCGCGCGGGAAACGTGGCGCCCGAGAAATTCGCCGGCGCCGATGACCAGGTGCAAAGCTGACCGATTTTAGGCGCGACGGCGGGCTAGGGCTGCGGTCAGGGCTGTTCGAACCCTGTCGACCACACCGGTCACCCGCCGGCTCAGGGCCCACCAGGCCGGCAGGTCGGGCATCACCGGCGGCCCGATCGAGACTTCAACGCGGCTGAACGGACGGAGGGCGTCGGTGCCCGTCACGGCGACCGGGCAGATCGGGACACCGGCGTGCAGCGCGAAATAACCGATGCCGTTTTTGAGCGGCCGGAGCGCGCGGCCGCGCGAGTACCGACCTTCCGGGAAGATCAGCAGCACTCCCCCGCGCTCCAGGATCTGGTAGACGGTGCGCAATCCCTGTTCGTCGAGCTCGCCTTTGTTCGGCGAGATCGGGAACACGCCGATCAGCGGCAGGATGCGGCGCTTCCACGCGCGGTTGAACACGGTCTCTCTTTTCGCCATCGTGTAGACGAGAGGCCGCTCCGGGAAGAACGGGATGATGAACGCCGGGTCGAACCAGGCCTGGTGGTTGGCCGCGATGATGTAGGGCGGCTTAGGGATGTTCTCGAGGCCGGTGACCGTGACCCGGAACAGGTGCGTGACCACCCACCGGGCCAGGCGCCGGATGAACAGGTAGAGGCGCGGCGGCTCGAGCGGTTCCGGGTGGACGAGCGGGTCGAGCGGAGCATCGACGAGCGCCCGGTACTCGGGACTCCGGTAGCGGTTCGCGTCGTGCGGGCTAGCGGTCGAGGAATTGGTGGAGGACGCGGTTGAACTCCTCTGGCCGTTCCGCCTGCGGGGTGTGGCCGGCCCCTGTGATGACCGCGAGCGTGGAGCGCTCGATCAAGGAATGCGCGCGCTCGGCCTGCGCCACGGGGAACAGCGGGTCGTCAGCGCCCCAGATCAGCTGCACCGGGATCTTGAGCTCGTTCAGCCGCCGCGTCACGTCGTGCTGCCCACCGAGCAGGGCGCGGGGGTTGATCAAGGCGCGCACAGTCGAGAGATATGCGCCCCGAAACCCATCGGCCGCGTACATCTCGCGCAGATCGTCTAGATAGGTGTCGTCCATCGTCAGCTCGAGGTCGGTGCTGACGCCCGCGTACCGTCCCGCTACGCGGCGAATCATCGTCGGCGACGCCCACCGCAGCGCGTCCCGTGTGAGACCCATCACGGCCTCGCCGATGCGAGGCAGCGAGACGAGACCGTAGGCCACCTGCGCCATGCGAACCCTTGGCCTGCCCAGTCCGAGGGTGTTGACGAGCACCAGCTTGCGCACGAGCCTCGGCTGCTCGAGCGCAACCTCGAGCGCGACACGGCCGCCCAGCGAAGTGCCCACGATGACGGCCGAGCGAAGACGGCGGTCATCCATGTAGCGCTCGATGAAGCGCGCGAAGTAGGGGATCGTGTACCGCGCCCGTGGCTTGTCAGTCCGCCCGTATCCCGGCAGGTCCGGAGCGAATACGCGGTGTCGCCCGGCCACCGTCTCGAGGTTCTTTCGCCACTCCATGTAGCCGGACGACCCGAGCCCGTGGATGAAAACGACTGGCGAGCCGCGACCGCCGTGGGTGTGATGGACCCGCAGCCGGCCCAACTCCAGGAACTCCGAATGCAGCGTTTTGGAGGCTCGCTGGGCGGTTCGGATCACTGGTTCGGAAGCATACGGGTCGGGCTCGGGAGCCCGGCAATCGTCGCGCCGGCGCTGAAGGTCGCCGTCTTCGATCCCTTGATCACCGTCACGGCGCCAGGGCCGGCGGCCCGCCATACGTCGCTCGACCAGACCGCGGCGGTGCGCTCGTCGATGCCGAGGAGGGTCACCTCCGGCAGCTCGCGCCGGGCGGACTCCACCCAGCGGTGACCGAAGGTTTCGTAGTGAGGGAGCACCGCCGTCGCGGGCACGAGGCCAAGCGCGGCGGTAGGCCGGCGGTTGAAACGGTTGGGCCAGCTGGCGCGGATCAGGGTGTGGGTGCAGAGCGCCATGGCGCCGGCCGAGGAGCCGGCAAGTGCCGCCCCGTCGCGCCACGCTTCGAAGATCGCCGCCCAAACCCGGGACCCGGCCAGCACGTGGGCGACCAGGCCGGGGTCACCCCCGACCAGGTAGAAGAATCCTCCCGACCGCGCCGTCTCGGCGAGCTCTTTGGAGTTGGCGTCCGCGCGTTTGAGGACCGGCAGCTCCTGGAGCGCCAGACCGAACTGCTCGAACCAGGCCGTCGCGTGGGCGACGGCCTGCTCGGGACCCTGCCTTGCCGCCGCGGTCGGGACCACGAATCCGGGTCCGGCTCGCGCGGCGCCGGCCAGAAGACGGTCCTGCTCCTCGTTGCCCGGGTTGAACTCGTCGCCTCCCACGAGGGCGAGCATCCCGGCTGCTTCAGGCACGTCCGTAGGATATGGCGGTGTCTGTTCGAGTAAGGATCGCGCCGAGCCCGACGGGCTTCGCCCACCTCGGAACCGCCAGCACCGCGCTCTACAACGTGCTCTTCGCGCGCAAGGAGCGCGGCACGTTCGTGCTCCGCGTAGACGACACCGACGTGGAGCGCAACCGGCCCGAATACGAGCAGCTGATCTACGAGAGCCTTCGCTGGCTCGGCCTGGACTGGGACGAAGGTCCCGACAAGGGCGGCCCGTACCAGCCGTACCGGCAGTCGGAGCGGGTCGACGGCTACAGGCAGGAGGCCGCGCGCTTGATCAAGGACGGCAAGGCTTACCGGTGCTACTGCACGCCGGAGGAGCTGGAGGCCGAACGCAATCAGGCGCAGATGGAGAAGCGGCCGTACCGATACTCACGCCGCTGCTTGAAGAATCCGCCGGAAGGTCGCAGCGTTTTCGCCGTGCGATTCCAGGTGCCCGGCGGAGAGGTCCGCTTTACGGACATGATCCGCGGCGAGATGAAATTCGACACCGACCTGATCGGCGACTTCATCATCATGAAATCGGACGGTTATCCCGTCTACCAGTTCGCCAGCCCGGTAGACGACGCGGTGATGAAGATCACGCACGTCATCCGCGGCGAGGAGCACCTTTCCAACACGCCTTACCAGCTGATGCTGATCGACGCGCTTGGGTATGAACGTCCGCAGGCCTACGCGCACATGCCACTGATCCTCGCCCCGGACGGCACGAAGATGTCTAAGCGCAAGCATCCGGAGATGAACCTTGCCCTCTATCGAGAGCAGGGCTACCTACCCGATGCGCTCCTGAACTATCTCGCGCTGCTTGGTTGGAACCCGGGCACGGAGCAGGAGATTTTCACGTTCGATGAGCTCGTCCACGCTTTCTCATTCGAACGCGTGCAGCATGCCGGTGCGCGGTTTGACTGGGAGAAGCTCAACTGGCTCAATGGCGAGTACATCCGCAAGCTCGGCGACGACGAGCTCGCCGCATGTCTGCGTCCTTTTCTCTCCCAGCTTGACGATGAGACGATCAAGAAGGCCGTGCCGCCCCTTCGCACGCGTATGCACAAGCTCGCGCAGGCGGTCGACTATCTCGACTACCTGTGGACGGATCCGCAGCCGCCGGCTCTCGAGAGCGAGACCATGCAGCGCCTGCGCAACGTGATCGACGCCGTCAGGGACGTGCCCTGGGAACCTGACCGCATCGAGGCGGCGCTCGAGAAGGCTGTTGTGGAGTCAGGCGTGAGCAAAGGCAAGTTCTACACGCCGCTGCGCGACGTGCTCACCGGCAAGAAGGTCGCGCTGCCCATCCAGTACTGCTTCTATCTGCTGCCGAAAGACGTCGCGTTGCTTCGGCTGCATCGAGCCGCCAACATCCCCGACTGATGCCACTGACGATCGTCATCGACCTCGACCCGAACATCCTGCGCATCGGGCCTGTCCTGATCACCTGGCACGGAGTGTTCGCAGTGCTGGGCATCATCGCCGCCGCGCGCATCGGCTTCTGGCTGCTCAAGAAGGACATCCCCAATCTCGCCGGCACCAGCGACGGCCTCGCCTGGATGGTGGCCCTGGGCCTTGTCGGCGCCCGTCTTCTCTATGTGTGGGAGAACTTCCGGCTCTTCGCCAACGGACAGCTCCTGCGGATATTCGCCCTGACCGAAGGCGGCATCAGCCAGTGGGGCGGCCTGTTCGGCGCCATGGTGGGAGTCATCATCTGGTCGCGCCGGGCGAAGTACTCCTTCTGGAAGATCCTGGACGCCGGTGGACCAGCGGCCATGCTCGGACTGGCCGTCGGCCGCATCGGCGACATCATCAACGGTGAGCATCACGGCACGCCGACCACCCTCCCCTGGGGCGTCGAGTACGTCAACCCGAACACGCTGGGCGAGCCAGGCAAGGTTGTCCATCCGGAGGTCGCGTACGAGATGGTGTTGTGCGTGGTGATCCTCGGCCTGCTTCTTCCATTTCACGAGCGGCTCAAGCGACGCCTGCCTGACGGCGTGCTGGGCCTCTTCTACCTCGGGTTGTATGCCGCTGGACGTTTCTTCCTCAGCTTCCTGCGCACCGACCCGAACGTGTTTGCCGGACTTCGCCAGGCGCAGCTTGCGTCGGCGTTGGTGGTCCTGGCCGCGGTCATCTTCGTACCGATTCTTTTCCGGCGAGCCGGAGCAAGCGGCGAGCCAGCGCCGGCGACCCCGAGTCATGTTTGAAATAGACGTGGACCTCTTCGTGCATCGCCACCGCCGATTTCACCTCCTCGATCCAGGGCCTCAGCGACGCGCTGCTGTATCCGCGGCGTAACCGGAAGAACGCGATCGAGCCGAGCTCGACCAACGGTGCCCGCGGCCACTTCTCCTCGTCGGTGACCACGAGCGCTCCCCCATGTGCGCGAATCACCTCGTACGTGTCCTCGTCGAACCACGACACGTGGCGAAACTCCGCGGCGGCCGGGCGGGCGATTGCGCCGAGCAACGAGTCGAGCAAGGCAACGTTCTTCTGACGGGTTGGCGGAAACTGCAGCAATACCGGGCCGAGCCGCTCGCCCAGGAATCCGATCCGACCGCTGAAGATCCTGGCCAGTCCGACCCGGTCGAAACCTTCCGCCGAATAGGTGAGGCCTCGGTTGGCTTTCATGCAGAAGCGAAAGCCCGGCGGGGTCTCCGCGGCCCACTTCGCAAGCGCCTTTTCAGGCGGCGTGCGGTAGAAGCTGCCGTTGACCTCGACCCCATTGAGCCGCTCGGCGTAGTAGCTCAGCATCTTCGAGCCGGCGAGCTGCCTGGGATAGAACTTGCCTTTCCAGCCTGCATAGCTGAAGCCGGACGTTCCGGCGAAGAGCATCGGCTTACGAAACCGGGACTTGGTTGTTTCGCATCACGCGCTCGTGCAGCTGCCCGCAGGCGGCGTCCGCCTCGCGGCCTCGCGTGTCGCGCACGGTCACGTTCAACCCCTGCGCCTCCACCAATCCTCTGAAGGCGCGGATCGATGAACGGTCCGGCGCGCGGTATGGGGTGTCATCCACCGGATTGAAGGGGATGAGGTTCACATGCGCAAGCTTCCCCTTCAGGAGCGCGCCGACCTCTCTGGCGTCGCGCTCGGTGTCGTTCACGCCCGCGAGCATGACCCACTCATAGCTGACGCGCCGTCCCGTTTTGCCCGCATAGGCCTGCGCGGCCTCGACCAGGTCGCGCACAGGGTATTTCCGGTTGATCGGCACCAGCACATCGCGCAGCTCATCGCGCGCCGCGTGCAGTGAGATTGCCAGCGTCACCGGTATGTTCTCCTCGCCCAGCTGCGTGATGCGAGGGATGAGGCCGCTGGTCGAGACCACGATGCGGCGCGGGCTGATGCCGAGCAGCTCGGGGTCCGCGAGGCTGCGCACCGAGTCGACCACGGCCTGGTAGTTGGCCATCGGTTCGCCCATGCCCATGAAGACGACATGGGACAACCGCCGTCCCTCCGCCGCGAGCACTCGCGCCGCGTCGACCGCCTGCTCGACGATCTCGTGCGCCTTGAGGTTGCGTCCGAATGGAAACTTTCCCGTCGCGCAGAACGGGCAGCCGATCGGGCAGCCTGCTTGCGATGAGATGCACAGCGTGGAGCGCTCCGTGTAGCGCATCACGACCGCCTCCACCGAATGGCCTCCATCCAGCTCGAACAGGGTCTTGGTGGTCAGGCCTTTGTCGGCCTCGGAGGCGGCGATCTGTCTGAGCGAGGTGGCGCGGAACCCTTTGTCCATCGCCTCGCGCAGCGGCTTGGGCAGATCGCGCATCGCGTCGAACGTCGCGGCGCCGCGCGCCAGCCATGTCCACACCTGCTTGCGCCGATACGCCGGTGCATCGTGCTCGGCGAGCCAGGTTTCGAGCTCGGGTGCCGACAGCGAAAGGATTGGCGGACGCGCGTCGATCACCCGCCTAGATTACGGACAGCCTCGTAAACGTCACCTTCCTCGCGCACGGCGCCGTCGTCGACCAGCTTGCGGAGGTGCGCACGGAGAGTCATCTCCGCGGCGGCCATCAGCTTTTCGTCGAGCACGCCGTAGACCCGACGAGTCAGCTCTTCAGCCGTGCCACCGGCGCGACTCACCTCCGCCAGGATCTGAGCTTCGCGTTCGAGACGGTGGCGCCGGTACTCGTCGATCTTCCCCATCGCGTCGGTGACGGGATCCCAGTGGCCAGGAAAGAGGATTCGCGGCTGCAGCGAGGCAAGGCGCTCGAGCGAGCGAAGGTACGCGGCGACGTCTCCCTCGGGGTAGGTCACCATCGAGCTGCCCTGGCCGAGGATCAGGTCGCCGGTGAAGACGGCGCCATCGGCCGGGATCAGAAAACAAAGGTGGTCG
>VBII01000024.1:23190-24548 GCA_005887735.1 Chloroflexota bacterium | reverse complement strand
GGGCGTCCCGTTGCTCAACGGTGAACACGACCGCCGGATCGTAGACGGTGCCGGCGGATCCGAGTCGGATTACGCTCTCGACGTGCGCGATCTGGGCGACGTTTTGGAGTAGCTCCATACCAGTCGAGAGCGTTGGGATTCACTACGGCTGGCAGGCCGGGATTGGAGGCATCTTGCCCGGCACCACGAGGCATGGAAGGTATGGGTGGCGGCCATGCAGCGAGATTCCAACCGCCGCTCGGTCACGCAGATCGTGGCAGTGAGGGCTGTGGCCTAAGGAGAGGAACCAGAAGAAACGGTCGTCAAGTGGCAGCTGTGGCAAGCCAAGCCGGACAAGATCCGCACTGAATTTCAGGTTGGCACAGACACTGTGAGGGCTCTCCTCATTGGCCCCCAATGGTGGAGTTGGAGTCGGAGCACCGGCCTCAGGACGAATGGAGGCGACCCAAGCTCCACCCATGGTGCAGGGCCGGCTGAGGTACTCATCGATACGCCTGGCCTCCTCAGCTTCTTGCGGCTGCGCGCCGTCAGCAGGACCACGTTCATGGCCCGCTCCGCGTACGTCGTCTCAGCCGAACCGGCGCCGGTCCACATGAACGCTCCTCCCTCGGTCCTGCACGGGCTCGGCGCCGGCGCGGATCGATATGAGCTGGTTGTGGACGCTGAGGTCGGTGTCTTGTTGAGGAGTCAAGCAGAGCGCGGCGGCCAACCGTTTCGCGTCATAGAGGTGGAGGACTTTGCCCTCAACGAGCAGCCGGACAAGCGCCTCTTCACGTCCGATGGCCTGGTCGGCTAAGCATGGTCGGGGTCACGGGCACCGATGAATTCCAGCCCCTGACCGAGTCTCTATCTTCAGCATCCGATTTTCAGTGCACCTAAGGAGCTGACATGACCACCGATCGGACGACCGACACAAAGGGCACCGGCAAGTACGCCAAGGTCAACGGCATCAATCTCTATTACGAGACGCATGGGACCGGGCGGCCGCTGATCCTCCTGCACGGCGGACTCATGTCGGGCGAGATGTTCGGGCCCGTCCTATCCCAACTCTCGGAGCGCCCCCAGGTCATCGCCCCGGACCTGCAAGGACATGGTCGTACCGCTGACATCGATCGACCAATCGACGTTCGGCTGATGGCCGACGACATCGCCGGCCTAATCGACCATCTAGGGTTGGAGAAGCCTGACGTGGTCGGCTACTCGCTCGGCGGTGGCGTGGCTCTTCACACTGCGGCGAAGTACCCGGCCAAGATCCGCCGGCTGGTCGCAGCCTCAGCGAACATACGCCCCGACGCAATCTATGCGGAGATGCGGGCGCAGCAGGGCCAGGTCAACGCGGCGGCCGCCGAGTTCATGAA